>CAZLOO010000266.1:0-3962 GCA_964561055.1 uncultured Halobacteriales archaeon | reverse complement strand
CTACAACCCCATCGGTGAGGAGTGATGCCGACCGCGTACGTCACCGCCCCGCCGGCCGTCGCGCGGGAGATAGCCAGCCAGCTCGTCGAAGAGCAGATGGCAGCCTGTGCCAACGCCCTGGACTGTACCTCCACCTGCCGCTGCGAGGGGGAAATCCACGAGGACCGCGAGCGGCTGTTACTCGCGAAAACTACCGACGACCGCTACGACGCGCTCGCCGAGCGGGTTCGCGAACTTCATCCCTACGACGTGCCCTGCATCGAGCGCATCGAGGACGACCCGGTTGAGCCGTTCGCGGCGTGGCGCGTCGACAGCGTGACACCGGAGTGACGGCTGGACCGCGACGTTTATAATGCCCAGCGGTAAGTCAATCTATGGGAGACCATCCGGGAGCGAGACAGGTGGTCAGGCGGTGACCAATCCGCTCCGGGAGCAGCTCGTCGGTCAGTTCGTCGGGAGCGACCCGGACCCGGAGCACGCTACCTGTAGCTTCCACGATGGCAACTGTACGATGAGCGCCGGCGACAGCCTCCAACTGGAGGTGGAGCTGATGGACGGCCGGTGGTCGCCGCTGTTCCACCGCTGTCCGGGCCACGCCGTCGAGAGCTTTCCCGAGGAGCACAGTGTCCGCGGCGTGGAGCAAGCGCTAGTCGCCGTGACGCTCGCACCGACGGGCGCCCACATCCCTACCACTGGGGAGTACGCCCCTGACGCGCTCACCCTCTCGGATATCGAGGTGCTGGACCGCTGTCCGGCCGCCGAGGGGCGCTGCTCCCCACTTTAACGGGGTACCCGTTCATCGTGGAGCCGATTGGCCACCACCTCCATCAGCGTCTGCAGATTCACCGTGTCGTCGCGGTTGTACGATACCAGCTGCTCTAGGGCACCGTCATCGCCCCCTCGGTAGGCGTGCCACAGCCGGACTGCCTCCCGGCCGTCGATCTCCTGTCCGCGGTCAATTCCGACTTCCCGCTCGATGGTCTTCAGCCCGCCCGACAGTCCCAGCTGTCGGCAGGAGTACATCAGGTCCACGTGTGGTGCGTCCAGCGTACAGCCCAATTCCGCCTCCAGAAACGGGACGTCAAAGCGCTTCCCGTTGAACGTCACCAGCAGGGGTGCCTTTCCCAGCGTCTCGCGCACCGCCTCGGCAGTGAGCGGCTCCCCCAGATATGGGTCGCGCTCGGCGACGAAGGTGCGCGTCTCCCCCCCCGAGTGGATAGTCACCGTCGTCACCTGGTGGTGGTCCTTCGAGAGGCCGGTGGTCTCGATGTCGAAGAAGACAGCCTCCTCCCGGAAGTTCTCGTACAGCCGCCAGACGTGCTTGTTCGGGAACGCGCTGCCGAAGAAGGAGGCGTCTCCCTGTTCCAGCCGCTTGCGGCCCTCGCTGATGAACTGCTCGACGCGTTCCCCCTTCGTTGGGCCGAGTGCGTCCGGCTCGAACTCGTCCCAGTGGGTGATACCGCGCTCCCAGAGCCGTTGCTCAGTGCGTTCGCCTACCCCCTCGACCGGCACGAAACTGTTCTCTATCCGCACATCCGGCGTGGGGACGCGCCGGTAGAAAAACCCTCTGACGGGAAACTTACCTTTGCTCCATCCTCACTCTACCGCATGGAGCAGCCGGTTACGCTGGGCGGGGAGTTCGTCCTCCGCGACGCCGGGGAGCGCCGACTCTCGCCGGAGGAGGCGCGGGTACGGGACTGCCCAGCCTGTGGGGGTTACATCCACGAGGACGAACGACACGTCTCCGCCACCGTCGGCGACGGCCGCCGGGCCGCGACGTTCTACCTCTGTGATCCTGACTGCTTCGCCGGCTGGATGGAGCACCTCCGACCTCATCGGCGCACCCTGTTCTGGGGTGAGGACTAAAGAACGAAACCGCGACCGGACCAGCTGTGCCCGGAAACGGTGCCGCGGGGGGAGTCGCCAGCGCGACACCTCCCCTGCGGGCGGTGCGCATGTCACCTGTTAGCCCTGACCGTGACGGCACCTGACCGCGCCCCGATCAGGTCTCCGGGAGTTCAGCGGCCGGTGCCACGCGTATCTGTCGGGCAACCGGCTCCGGGATACTCTGTCGGCCCGCCGTGCCCTCAACGGTGACCATCCCGAACGGAGCCACCTCCACCAACTCCAGCTCCGCCCCCGGCTCAACCCCGTGGTCCGAGAGGTAGCGTAGCTCCTCGTCCGTGCGGTGGCGCACCCGCTGGACCACTACACGGTCCCCTACCGAACACTCGTCAAGACGCTGTCCTGGCGCGTCCTGCGGCGGGGCGAGGTCGGCGCCTGGAATAGGGTCGCCGTGGGGGTCGACCGTCGGGTCGCCCAGCGCCTCCGCTATCTGTGTCTCCAGGCGCTCGGAGATGTGGTGCTCCAGCACGTCCGCCTCCTCGTGGACGTCCGTCCACTCGTAGTCCAGTTCGCTGGCCAGGTACGCCTCGATCAGCCGGTGGTGGCGCAGCACCTCGATGGCCAGCGTCTCTCCCTCAGGAGTGAGCCGTACTCCCTTGTATTTCTCCCGGTCGACCAGCCCCCGCTTCTCGAGCGTGTCCAGCATACTGGTGACCGTCGGCGACGTGACGTCTAGACGGTCGGCGATGGCCGAGGTACTCACCGGGGCGGGCTCCTCGCCCTCCTCAGCAGCCTCCGCCTGAAGGACGTAAATCGCCTTCAGGTAATCCTCCATCACGTCGCTGAGCATAGGGCCGCTTGCCCGCCGCGTGGTAAAACCGTTCCCCTGGCCCGGCCCGTGTTGAGAAGTTGCACCACGCACGATTTTTGAACTAAGGGACCTCCAACGGCGGTATGGTGCTGCTGGCGACGCTGCTGGCGGGGACGGTCTTCGGACTGGCGCTGGCCGCTCCCCCGGGACCGATGAACGCGGTCATCGCCGAGGAGAGCGTCGCACGCGGCTGGAAATCGGGGTTTCGTGCCGGTCTGGGGGCAATGACAGCCGACTTTCTGTTTATGATCGGCGCTCTGCTGGGCGTCGTTGCCGTGATACGCCGGATGCCGCTGCTCCAGGGGGTGTTGCTCGCCGTCGGCGGTGTGTTGATGCTCTACTTCGCCTACGGCGCGGTAAGGGATCTGCGGAGCGGCTTCCGGTCGGCCGACACGGAGGGGAAGGGATTTCGGAAGGCGTTCCTCCTGGCCGTGACCAACCCCTATCAGATACTGTTCTGGCTGACCGTTGGGGTCGGCCTGCTTGACCCCGGCCGAGTGGACGTGCTCGCGCCACTGTCGGAGGCGCTTGTCGGCGCGATCGTCGTCGAGACGGGGAGTCCCGCGTTGCTCGTAGGTCTGTTCGGGGGTATCGCGCTGTGGATCACCGGGTTCCCCGCAACGCTGGTGATCGCCGAGCGCCATGTGGACCGGCTGGCACCGGCAGTCGCAGTCCTCAGCGCGCTCGTCCTCGCAGGGTTTGGGGCGTACTTCCTGTTCGACGCCGCGCGGACACTTCTCTAAGGCGGCAGGTCCGGGTCGCCGGGCTCTTCGGCCTCCATCTCGGCGACCTCGCCCTCCAGCCACTCGCGGAACCAGCGCACACGTTTGATTCGCTGGTGTGCGAGGCTCTCCGCAGTGTCCGAGCGCACCCGCTCCAGCACGTCGTCACCGCGCTCCAGCACCCGCGCGACCATCTCGGCGGCGTCCATATGGGTGCGGGCCTCGTATCCCATCCGCAGTAGCATCAGCGCCGTTCCGTTGGCACCCACCTTGTCCAGCAGATCCGCTTCGATGAGACACTGGGTCTCAAGCGGGAGGTCCTCAACCGGCCCCTGGTATGAGTGGCGCCGTACCGCCGTGCACACCTCCTCGATGAACGACTCCGGGAACTCCCCGTGGCTCTCCAGGTACTCGCGAGCGACCCGGGCGCCGGCCTCCGCGTGGATGTCTTGATCGGCCTCCAGCTTCGAGATGTCGTGGAACAGCGCCGCCACCCGTACCACGTCGGCGTTGGCGCCCTCCCG
>CAZLOO010000265.1:0-3965 GCA_964561055.1 uncultured Halobacteriales archaeon | reverse complement strand
TGTTCGGCATCGTCGTCGTCGCGGGCTACCTGCTGTGGGCGATGCAGCGCGTGCTGTTCGGGGAGTTCTCCGTCGCGACCGACTACGAGATCGGCCCCGCGAGCGCCCACGACATCGTCCCGCTGCTGACGCTGGTAGGGCTCATCGTCCTGCTGGGCTCGGCGCCGGAGATTGCCTTCGGCATGATCCGCGACGCTGTCGGCCCCGTGGTCGAGACCGGCCGCGCCGCCGGCGTAGCGAACGTGCCAGTTGGTGACCTGCTCGGCGGCCTCGGGGGTGGTGGGGCGTGACCGCTATTACCATGCAAGCCGAGGGGCTGGGGGCGCTGGCCCCGACGCTCGTGCTCGGCCTCGCGGCGCTGGTGCTGCTGGCGGTCGACAGCGTCGAGCCGGAGGACGCCAATCGCGGCGCGCTCGCCGGCATCGCCTTCATCGGCTCGCTGTCGGCTCTGATAGTAACCGGCGTCTACATCGTCGTCGGGGTCGGCCAACCCGACCCCGTGCGGTTGTTCCAGAACCAGGTGCGAGTCGACGGCATGAGCCTCTTTTTCACCTTCATCGTCACCAGCGTCACTGCACTGGTATCACTAGCGTCATACGACTACCTCGGCGACCTCCAGTACCAGGCGGAGTACTACACCCTGATGCTGCTAGCGGCAATGGGAATGACGCTGATGGCTAGCGCCAACTCGCTGGTGACCGGCTTCGTTGCGCTGGAGCTGGCCTCGCTGCCGTCCTATGCGCTGGTGGCATTCCTCAAGCGCAACCGCGGCTCCGTCGAGGCCGGACTGAAGTACTTCCTCATCGGTGCGTTGTCCTCGGCGGTATTCGCCTACGGCATCTCGCTCGTGTACGCCGTTACCGGCTCGATGGTGTTCGAGTCCCCCGCTGAGGGGACCACCACCGTTTCGGCTGTGCTGGCCGGCGGAGTCGCCGACAGCCTCATTGGCGTGCTCGGCATCGGCGTGCTGATGGTGCTCGGCGGGGTCGCATTCAAGACCGCTAGCGTCCCGTTCCACTTCTGGGCGCCAGCAGCCTACGAGGGCGCGCCCGCACCCATCAGCGCGTTTCTCTCCTCGGCAAGCAAGGCTGCCGGCTTCGTGCTCGCATTCCGGATTTTCACGCTTGCATTCCCCGCGACCATCGCGGGCGTGGACTGGGTGCTGGCGTTCGGCGTGCTCGCCGTCGTGACGATGACCGTCGGCAACTTCGCCGCCGCCACCCAAGAGAAGGTCAAGCGGATGCTGGCGTATTCCAGCGTGGGCCACGCTGGCTACGTGCTCATCGCGCTGGCAACCCTCGCGGGGGGCTCGGCGGGCGCGTTCGGCGTTCCCGAGGGGGTGAGTTTCCAGGGATTCGCGCTCGGCGCCGGGATGCTGCATCTCGTCGTGTACGGCTTCATGAACACCGGCGCGTTCCTGTTCGTCGCGCTAGCCGAGTACTGGGGTATCGGCCGCCGGTTCGAGGACTACAACGGTCTCTCGACGCAGGCCCCAGTCGCCTGCGTGGCCATGACCGTATTCATGTTCTCCCTGGCGGGCCTCCCTATCGGCGGCGGCTTCCTCTCGAAGTTCTTCCTGCTGGCCGCCGCCGCTGGGAGCGGCATCTGGCTGCTGGCGGCGGCGCTGATCGTCAATAGTGCGCTGTCGCTGTTCTTCTACTCCCGTGTTGTCAAGGCGATGTGGATCGAGGAGCCGAACGGCGACCTCGTGCTGGACGGGTACCCGACCGGACTGTACGTCGCCGTGCTCGTTGCCGCGGTGGTCACAGTGGCGCTGTTGCCCGCGCTCGGAATCTTCTCAGACGTCGCGTTCGACGCCGCGACCGCGATGTTCTGAGACGGCTCGTCCCGCCTCCGCCGGTCGGCCCGCGTCTCATCTCACCGCCATACCCCAGTCGCTTTCAGCCCGCCCTTTCAGGAGCGGGTATGGAGATCGTCGAGAACACCCTGGAGGCAGAGTTGAACGCATTCCTCGCGCGGCCGCTGTTCTGCTTTCTCGCGCAGGAGTCTGAGGCGGGCCCGCGAATCTCCCCGCTATGGTTTCTCTGGGAGGACGGCGCCGTCTGGAACGTCGCCCGGCTGAGTGGACGCTCCTACCCGAGGCGGGTCGAACAGCACCCTCGGACGGCGCTGGCTGTCGTGGACTTCGACCCCTCTACCGGCCGGGTCGAGCACGTCGGGATACGTGGGACGGCCAATCTCGAACCGTACGACCCGGCGCGAGCGGACCGGCTGTTTGGAAAGTACCTCGGCGAGGACACGGACGATTGGCCGGCGATGTTCCTCGACCTCGACACCGAGAACTACCGGCTGATCCGTATCGATCCGGAGACGGCAGTCGCGCGCGACCAGTCCTACCCTGCGCCGGCGTCGCCGCCCGGGTAGATCACAGCAGCCGGGACCGCACCACCACGGCCAGAGCTGCGCCGAGCACGCCAGCGACCGTGTCAGCGGTCTCGTCGCGGCGGCCGGGGACCCGGCGCTGGAGCCGCCCGACGACGAGGCCAAACGCCGTCGCGAGCAGCGCCGCTAATAGGTCTGTCCGCCGCCGCGGCCGGCCAGCGTCGAGTGCCTCGGCCAGCGAGGCCCCGAGGCCGGCGTAGCCGAGAAGATGGAGCAGCTTGTCCGGCCCGACCTGGCTGAACTCCCGGCGACGCCTGAACGGAACCGGAAGTAACGAACTAAGGAGTATGACAGTCGCCACGAGGCCGACCCGCTGCCAGCCGGCAGTTCTCCGGTCGGACATAGCGATCAGTTCGGGCTAGCGACCGAAAGCGTTGGCGCTAATTAGTCGGTCGCCCGCTCGAGGATGGCGTCTCGCGCATCTGTAGCACAGCCTCGCTCCGTCCGGCCGAGGTGGACCGTGTTCGCGTCGATCGGGTCCGACAGCAAGCCAGGACTGTCGTGGTCGAAGCCGCGCTGACGCACCTGGAGATACCCGATAGTGATGCCGCCGGAGAACTCCACGCCGGTTATTTTGTCCATCGGCACCGTGCGGTCCTCGAACCGCGAGCGGTCCGGCCGCTCGATGTGGACGTGGTCCTCGTACACTCGGATGGTGCCGTCTTGGAACGAGCAGGACACCACCGGTTCGACTCCGAGACCCTCCTCGTCGTTGGGCGTGTCGTCCTCTTCGGGATCGCTGCGCCACGGGAGCCGGACCATCATTGGGGGTTGGCGCCGCCTTCACATAACGGTTTACAGCCGCCGGGGTGCGCGTCATCCCCGGAACTTTTGCCCCGTGGCGACCCACGACCAGATATGACGACCCGGCTCGTGTTGGGATGTGGGTCGCTCGGGTTCACACTGGTCGAGCGACTGTCCGACCGACCGGGACGGGTCAGCGTCGTCACCGATGAGCCCAGCCGGGTCGAAACTCTCAGGGAGGAGGGCATCGACGCCCACGAGGGGAACCCGGCTGACCCCGCGGCGGCGCGAGCGGCGGCTGGCGGCGGAGAGGTGGTGACGGTGTTAGTCGCAGGGTCGGATCCGGAGCGCAACTTGGCGGCCACGCGGGCGGCCGCCGGGACGTTCCCGGAGGCGTTCCTGCTGGCGTATGCCGGCGAGGGCTCAACCGGTGAGACGCGTAGGGCGCTCCGCGAGGCGGCTGACGACCTCGTCGACCCCGGGAGCGCCGTCGCTGAACAGGTGCTCGCTCCTGCCGGCCGCGAAGGCCATCGGGTGCGCACCCTCCTGCGGCTGCTACGCAACATCGACGGCCGGCTGGCGGTGGTAATGCACGACAACCCGGACCCCGACGCCATCGCCAGCGCGGTGACGCTCGCGGGTATCGCCCAGTCAGCCGGCTGTCCCGCCGACGCCTGTTACTCGGGGAACATCGCACATCAGGAGAACCAAGCGCTGGTGAACCTGCTGGAGTACGACCTCCTGAAGTTCGACGAGGAGCCTAACCTGGAGGGGTACGCCGGCGTCGCGCTCGTGGACCACTCCCGACCTGGAGTGAA
>CAZLOO010000264.1:0-3967 GCA_964561055.1 uncultured Halobacteriales archaeon | reverse complement strand
CGATCAACGCGGTGTACGCCAACAAGCTCGACGCCATCGACGACCCGGAGGAGCGGGCCGAGCGGGAGGCGGAACTGCGCGAGGAGTTCCGCCGGGAGATCGACGTCCGCCGGATGGCTAGCGAAGTCGTCATCGACGAGGTGATTCCCCCCTCCTCACTCCGGGAGGAACTGGTCAATCGCTTCGAGTTCTACAAGACCGTGGAGAAACAGCGCCCGGATAAGAAACACGGCACTGTCATCTGAGAGCGTCGACGAGCACCGTCCACGCCAGCGCCGCCAATCCCACGTCCCGAACGAGCACGTCCCCGAACAGACCCGCAGTGAGCCACACCACAAGCAGGTAGACAACGGTCACAGTCAGCGACACCGCCGCCACGAGCGACGCGACCGCAGTGTACCGATCCCTGAGCAGCGCGAGGCCGAAGGCAAGTTCCAGCCACCCGTTCAGCAGCATGAACTCGACCGGCGACAGCAGGACGAACGGCTCCAGCCACGGGACGACGTAGATAGCCCATGCGCCCGGTTCGAGCAGCTTGTGGGCACCGGCGAGCAGCACCATCGCGCCCAGGCCCAGTCGAGCGATGGTGGCCGTCGACGGCGTGCGGTTGAGCGCCGGCTCAGCCAGCCGTTCGAGCCTCCGTTCCATACCCGAGGCTGGGGTGCCCCCCCGAAGAACGGTGTGATCGGCCGGTCAGGAGGGCGGTTCGAGCTCGCCAGCGCGGTGGCGAGCCTGCGCGACGGTCGTCGGATCGGCCTCAACGGCGAGAGTCACCTCGTCGGGCCCGTAGTCGGACTCGACGGCCGTCGCCTCGTCGTGCAGCCACGAGACCAGCGACATCGTCGCGCCGGTCAGCGGGAGGGTCAGCTCGGCCCGTTGTAGCGCCGGCAGCGCATCGAGTACTCGATCGATCAGCGGCGCGAGCGCCTCTCGGTTGTCCTCGCGGGCGCTGATCGCCACGGAATCCGGCGCCAGGTCTACCACCGCCGACCGCCGCTCACGAAGGGTAGCCTCATCGACGGCGTCGGCCTTGTTTAGCACTGTCACCGTCTCGGCGTCGTTGGGAAGCGTCTCGCGGGCGGTCTCGAGCTTCCGGCGGAGTTCGCCGACCGGCTGGGCAACGTCGGCAACCAGCAGGACGGCGTCGGCGACCGCGGCCTCCCGGAGAGTGCCTCGGAAGGACTCGACCAGCCAGTGGGGCAGCTCTTCGAGAAAACCCACGGTGTCCGTCATCAGCAGTTCTCGACCGCGGAGTGTCGCGCGGCGGGTAGTGGTCTCCAGGGTCTCGAACAGCCCGTCGGCGGTGCGGGCGGTAGTCGCGATATCGTCGTGCGTTGTCTCCCCGAGGCGCATCTCGTCGGCCAGCCGGCGGAACAGCGTCGACTTACCGGCGTTGGTGTACCCGGCGATCGCGACGAGGTCGAACCCCTGCTCGTGGCGGGCGCGGCGGTGGCGCTCATCGACGGCCGGAAGTTCCTTGAGCCGGCGCTCCAGCCGGTCGATCCGGTCGCGCACGTCGTATAGCGGCGTCCCGCTCTCGGTGACACGGTTCAATATCCCCTCGTCGGCGCGTTCGCGGAGCCGGGGCAGCCGGTAACGTAGCCGAGCGAGCTCGGCCTGAGTTTCGGCCCGTTCCGTCCGGGCGCCATCCGCGAAGATCTCCAAGACAACGCGCCGGCGGTCGATGACCCGGGCTCCGACTGTCCCCTCCAGCGCAACCGTCTGGCTAGGCGTCAGCGCTCCGTCGACGACGACGGTGTCGGCGCCGGTGCGGGCTACTATGTCGGCGAGCTTTTTGATCTTGCCCGCTCCGAAATACGTGCCGGGATCCTCGGGGCGGGTCTGGGTAATCTCGGCGACCACCCGGGCACCGGCGGCCGTCGTCAGCCGACGAATCTCCTCGGTGTCCGGTCGCCCGTTGTCGGTGCGGTTCGCGACGATTGCCGTGTGTAACATTCGTATTCGTGTGGTGACTGCGGGCTGGTCGGCGGCTGGACGGCTGCCCGGCCGCGTGGCTCCGCGGGCCGGGCGACGAAGACCGGCACAGCCAGCGGTGTGGGCCCCGCAGTCACGGGCCGACCGGAGCGGCTGTCCCGGTCACGACGAGGAGAGGGTCTCCATTACAACGAACCGTTCGGACGACCGATATTAAAACTTCCCTGGGGACCGTTCGCGCACCCCGGATCAGGCGTCCAGCTTCAGCGACAGCGCGGTGCGGTCGAACTCACAGACCAGCACCTCCTCTCCGTCTCGGTCGAGCACGAACGCCTCGACGCGCATCGTCACGACGCCGCGCTCCCCGTCGGAGGTCTCACGCTTGTCCGTCACCGTCGTCTGGGCCCTGATGGTGTCGCCGTGGTACACTGGCGCGGGGTGCTCGACGTCGTCGTACGAGAGGTTCGCGACGATTGTGCCGTCCGTGGTGTCCGGAATCGACAGCCCCACGGCGAGCGACATCGTGTAGAGCCCATTGACCAGCCGGTCGCCGAACTGGGTGTCGGCGGCGAACGACGCGTCTAGATGGAGCGGCTGCTGGTTCATCGTCATGTCGCAGAACCGCTGGTTATCGCTCTCGCTCACAGTCCGGCGCTTCCCGTGCCGGATGGTTTCGCCGACCTCGAATTCCTCGTAGTACAGTCCGGTCACGACCCTGAGTCGCGGCCGGGGTACAAAAGCGTGTGCGACCGGCTCGGCCGCTGGGATCAGTCCTCGGCGTGTACGTCGAGCCCGTCGTAGTACTCCCGCATCTCCGTGGTCACGGAGGGGCCGACCGCCTCCAACGCGCGATCGAACTCCTCGTGGCTCACTCTGAGGTCGCCGATCGTGTCGGTGTCGGTGCGGTATTCGTTGCCCGCAAGGTACTCCTCGATGGCCAGTAGGCTCGCCTCCCGGCAGACCGCCTCGATGTCGCTCCCGGTGTACCCCTCGGTGGCCGCCGCCAGCGAGTCGATATCCAGATTGTCCAGCGGCACCTCGCGGGTATGGACGGCGAAGATTTCCCGCCGGGCGTCGGTATCGGGCAGGGGCACCTCCACGACCTTCTCGAAGCGGCCCGGGCGGAGCAGCGCCTTGTCGATCATGTCCGGGCGGTTAGTCGCGCCGATGACGACTACATCGCCCAGCGACTCTAGCCCGTCCAGTTCGGTTAGGAACTGCGAGACGACCCGCTCCTGGACCCCGGTGGAAGACTCGCCCGTCCGGGCGGGCGCCAGCGCGTCCACCTCATCAAAGAAGACAACCGATGGCGCGCTCTGGCGGGCCCGCCGGAATACCTCCCGCACGGCGCGCTCGGACTCGCCCACGTACTTGTTCATTAGCTCCGGGCCGTCCACGGCGATGAAGTTGGCGTCCGTGATGCTGGCGATCGCCCGCGCGAGCAGGGTCTTGCCCGTCCCGGGCGGGCCGTACATCAGCAGGCCGCGCGGCGGGGTGGTGCCGACGTGCTCGAACAACTCCGGGTAGCGCAGGGGTAGCTCCACTGCCCGTACGAGCTCACGTTTCGCCTCCTCGAGACCGCCAACGTCCTGGTAATCCACCGAGGGGACCTCGACGGATACCTCCCGCATCGTGCTCGGCTCGACAGCATCGCGCGCGCTATCCACGTCCGCAGCGGTCACCACCAGCTCATCCACGGGGGGGCCGTCGGCGGTGAGCCGCCGGACCGCCGCAAGCACCGCCTCGTCCACCAGCGCCCGCAGGTCAGCACCAACGAACCCATGGGTGCCGGCGGCCAGGTCTCGCAGTTGCACGTCCGGCCCAAGCGTCACCTCGCGCGTGAGCACCTCCAGGGTGTCTAGCCGGCTCTCACGGTCCGGCACCTGGAGCTCTATTTCCCGGGCAAGCCGACCGGCACGGCGCAAGCGGGCGTCCAGATCGTTCGGATCGTCCAGCGTCGCCAGCACGAGCACGTCTCGGCGGTCGGCCAGCCGGTCGACGAAGGAGCGCAGCGCTGCCGTCCGGTCGCCGT
>CAZLOO010000263.1:0-3985 GCA_964561055.1 uncultured Halobacteriales archaeon | reverse complement strand
GCTGTCGATCACGCTGCCCGTGGTGGTCGCCGGCGCCGCCCTGGCGAAGGGCGTCTCGATGATGACCCCATTCCTGTTTCCGGATATGGTGGTCGCGCTCTGCGTCCTGCTGTTCCTGCTTGCCGGCGGCTATGAGGTGACCGTGGGCTCTACCGGGTAGGACGGGTGTGCGCGCCTTCGCCCGCCTGGGGGTTGCCTTCCAGCAGTCCGACTGTCGGAACCCGCTCGGCCGCTGCTCTCCAGCCCCCTACCGGACCCGTGTCTGGTGATGACACGGCGGAAAGTGTCGGTGATCGGCTGCGACAGCCTTCCGGTCGCGCCGACAACCCTGCCGCTCCCAGTTGACGGCCGGTCCTGGTGGCTACGAATCGTCGAACTCCTCGATGGTATCGAGCAGCGGCCGGAGTTCGTCGAAGCGTGGGCCCCTGGTTACCTCGTGGTGACGCCGGTCCCAGTCGATATACCCCTGCTGCTCCAGCAGTGGGAGATGGACGTGGGTGTACCCCGTCATTAGTTGGTCGGTTGGCGACCCGTCGACGACGCTCTCCGGCAAGGAGACAGTGTCCATACTGCCCTCAGATGCCCGTAGCGCGAGCAGTAGCTGCCGTCGCCGGTAGTCGCTAAGCGCCTCGAGGGCGTCATCAAGCGGGAGCACGTGACCGATTGAACGGCCCTGTGGAGGATAAGTGTTTTCTCCATTACCAGTAACACCCGGAATTAGCCTTCAAACCGGACCACCTGGACAGGCGATGGCCATGGAGCAGTATCTGAGCTGTTCAGCACATATCAGGAATGATTTATATATGATTCAAGCTACCCGAACAGACGCCGAGGAAGACAGCCGATCGCCGGTTCCGACAGAGCCAGAGAGACCAGCCTGTTAACCCTGGTATCGCTGTACCCAGCGACTGGTGAGAGCCTAACAGGCTCTGCCGGCCCGTTTGCCCTATGAACGGGGGCACGCGGAGCTGTCCGATCCGTTCCCGAGGTGGCCGTGGGAGACCACACACGATGGCCACCGCACTGCTCCGCGAATTGATCGGCCCCCGATACCAGGTTTCATTTCTCGCCGTTGTCCGCGGGGGCGCCGAGCAGCGGGATCCGTTCGAACGGGGAGCTCCCTCCGAGCAACCGCCACCTGATGTACTCCGGCATAAACAGCGCGACGAGGCCGAACGCGATGAGCAGAGCGCCCCACAGGTAGTTGCCGGTGAGGACGTTCTCGATGCCAGGAAGCATCAGCGGAATCGCCATCACGAGGCCCACCAGCCACCAGAGTTGATTGAGTATCCCCATTAGATTGGTACCGGACATCCGCTCCGTTCGCGCGTGAACTCCCCGGGACAAAGTTCGGTCATTGCTCATGAGTGGGAGGCTATGGCGGATAAGCGATGTCATCCGTCCGGAAGGCAGCATCTATCGATAGGGGTCGACCGAAGTCGTGATCCGTACCCAGCACGTCGTTCGTATCTGTTGGTGAGAGTGTCAACACAGATCCTGGTACCAGTCGACCCATCAACTACCGCGAAGTAGGTTCGTCGCCCCTCTCACAGTGCCTGTTGGACGGACCGGAGCTGCTACATCGGACGCTACGTGGTCATCTGTTCCGACTGATCATAGTACTCCTCGATGGCCTCTAAGAGCGGCCGCAGGTGGTCGAAGCGCGGGCCTTCTGATATCTCATTGCGACCACGGTCCCAGCGAATGTATCCGTAGTCCTCAAGCATCGGAAGGTGGACGTGGTGGTACTCGAGGGCGACCGGGTCCACCCGCGCCTCGCCGACGACGGCCTCATTGGGGACGGAAACGGTCTGGACAGTCCCCTCCGCCTCCCTGACCTCGAAAAGGAGCTCTCGCCGCCGACGATCTCCAAGAGCTCTGAGGGCGTCGTCGAGCGTGGCCACGACAATGGATTAACGTAGCGCCAGCACATAACTGTATCCTAGGTTGCCGGTTGTCGCTCCACAAACATGATCGAGTATATGTATATTTATATATTCCTACGGAAGACAATAACTGGACGGAGGAGCAAACAGGAATCGTTGACTGGCATCCTTCATTCGCTGTGCTGGCATCTCACTCATCCCTCTCGGCTTCACTGGTTCCGTTGTCGTCGTCCGCGCTCTCGGCGCCGATTGGGAGCCGATCGACGACGTTCTCGCGACGTTCCTCAACGGAGCCGATCGGACCCGCAACGTCGTAGAACCGTCATAGAACGCCGGAACTTGTGTTCACCCGCTTGACCACCACCTCAATGGAGCTGCCCTGGTCCAGTTGCCGCGTGATCAACTGGCCCGGGTACGGTGTGGACTCTGTGCCGACGGGCACTTGCTGGCGTGGTGCCGGTGGACGTAGCTGCAAGTCTCCCGCTCGCGGCTGTAGGACAGTCGACAGCGATGCAGGGGTAGGTCCCCAGATAGTTCCACTCGCCTAGGGTCTGAAGCTCTGACAGCCCTGCTGACCGGCGAACAGCGGCCGCCGACCGTGTCTGTCGTGCTTGTCCGTCCGCACACCCCGAGTATACCTGCAGCACGCCGATCATCGGCTCGTCGGCGGCGATTCTGTTCGGTCCGCGATGCAGCCCACTGAAAAGGATCCGACGGTTGGAGAAGAGCCCGAGCTCGGGGAGTATCGCTGATTCCGGCTGCGGATTTTGTTGTCGTTTTGCCGACCGTCGTAGCGAACGAGAACGACCAGTCCGCTACTGTCGGGGGACGCTACCGTACACCGGCTGCCGACAGCTCGAAGTTATGATTCGCTGACTTCTATCGTACAGACTGCTGGGCGACCAGGAGTGATAGTGTCTCAGGTCTTCGGTGATATCACGGAGGTAAGGAGTGAGGACAGCCATCGCCGGGTAAGAACCATGCCTTCGCCGGGCGTACCCACGAGTATGGTGAGCGACATCCCCGGTATTCACCACGTCACAGCGATTGGGAGTGATCCCAGTCAGAACTACGAGTTCTACACGGAGACGCTGGGGCTCCGCTTGGTTAAACGAAGCGTGAACCAGGACGACACCTCGGTATATCACCTGTTCTACGCTGACCGGAGCGGCACGCCGGGCACGAGCATGACCTTCTTTCCGTATCCAACCGCCCGTCCCGGGCAGGTGGGTACCGGCCAGGTCACCACCGTGCAGTTCCTGATTGCTGAAACGGCGGTCGACTACTGGCTCGACCGACTTGGCGATGCCGACATCCACGTTCGGGAACCCATCGAGCGGTTTGGCGACACTGTCATTCGTTTCTCTGACCCCGACGGGACGCCGCTGGAGCTGGTGGCACGAACCGAGGCCCCCACCGGCGATCCGCCCGCCGGGCCGGTCCCCAAGGAGTATGCTATCCGCGGATTCTTCGGCGTTGCACTGTCGTTGACCAGTGCCGAGTCGACCGTGTCGTTGCTGGAGGCAATGGGCTATCAGCAAACCGACCGCAGTTCGGGGGTCGTCCGATACGAATCAGCCGGCGAGCTCGGCTCCGTCATCGACATCCATCAGGATCCGCAGGCGCCACGTGGGCAGCCCGGCGCAGGCACCGTCCACCACGTCGCCTTCACCGTCGAGGAGGACGAGCAAGCTGACTGGCGGGAACTACTAGTCGGCCACGGGCTCAGACCGACGGAGATCATCGACCGCAAGTGGTTCAAGTCGGTGTACGCCCGGACGAAGGGGGGCATCCTGTTCGAGTTCGCCACAAAGGCACCGGGGTACACCGTCGACGAACCAATCGAGGAATTGGGCGAGCGGCTCGTTCTCCCGGACTGGCTCGAGAACCGCCGTGAGGAGATCGAGGCGAATCTCCCGCCGCTCTCCGTCTCGACGCCACAGGACTGATCAGGGGGATCTCGTCGGCGCTGCTCGCTGTGAACCTCGGCGGCTCGCTGGGGACCCTCGTCCTCGGGGCTCCGAATGTGGTGGCGATTACCGCCGCTGACATCCTCCCACGACTGAAGTCGTGGGGTTCCACGGTCACAGACCGTGCCC
>CAZLOO010000262.1:0-3993 GCA_964561055.1 uncultured Halobacteriales archaeon | reverse complement strand
GCTTATTTGACTTATTACCGCTTCGACGCTGGACCCTTATATACGACTGACAGACAGTCTGTTACGGAAATTTAGTAGATCACGACTGAGGCTCGCTCCAAGAGAGCAAGTAACGCTTCATACAGGAGTGGTACCAATACCGGTACTATCCCATATTGGAGAAGTGACAGTACAATCTGGAATAACGTGGGAGATACTGTAGTCGTAGAGAACCCGGACGTGGGAGTTATAATTGAAGATCATATCGAGAGTAACTTATGAAACGGGCCAATACTGGGCGCTGGACTAATCCTCTATATTCAGCATCCGATTTCTAACGCCGATCAGATAGGTTGGTTCGGTTCGTACAAGATAGAGGTCACATATGCAGCATCAGGGGCTTTGCAGAACGTCCCTGGTCGAATTGATCAGTGCAGGGAACTCACGTGCCGATCAGCCCAGTGGGTTTCTCACTACCTGTCAGGAACGCTGTGCCCGAGACGGAGGATAAACTCAGCACCGTAGGCTTATTCGTTTCGCGCTGAACCCAGGAATCTCCCGTTCAATCGACCTACAGACTGGCCGGCTGATCCAGACCGTTAGCGGTAGGAGAAACCGTTATCATTCGATCTGCAGAGACGGTCACGGTCTGTCCAGCGTACTGGAACCCCACGGACCCATCTGTGTCGCGGCCGGAAAACAACCCATCGAGAGCATCGGGATCGATCACGTGGTACAAGGGCGGAAGTTCGTCGACTGGCGTCTCCGTCGCGTCACTAACTGCTTTCACGACGAGAGCACTCAGGGCCGCGTCACTCTCGGTCGGGTGGTTACCTTGTTGTACTTTAGTTGCCATATACTTACCAAGTATGTAACGTATATAAAATTCCGTCAGACCTTCTCATCAAGATATTTTTACAGAAATATATAGAGTATACAGCAGAACCGGATACGCTGGAATTGGATTCGCGTGATGCATCTCACAGGGCAATCGGAACAGCGCTTTGAACTGGTAGAACGTCCGGCGGTCAACACGCACGTTTAGCGATTGGTCGATTCAGCGGTGAGATTGAGAAACAACCCGGATTGAACTGGTGAATAGATTCTCTGTATCTTGCACGCCAGTTTTAATCGGTTTCTGATAGGTGCTACCTCTCAACGGACACTGCACTACCTGTATTCAACAACACCACCTGTTTAATCTCGAGTTTGGACTCAACTCTCGGAAAATTATTGCTCGAAGTAATTTACTTACTGGCCGATGCCCCCACATAGGGAAATGATCTGGCGAAACCTTTCGTTTAGCCAGTAAAAACGGCGTGTGTTGAAAGACGATTACCCGATTGATACACCCGCCCCAGGTGTGTATCGGCCTGTTGACTCTGGTTCGGGGTTCCGTTCTCTAAATTCTATAAGCCCGATAAGCTACCGCCGGAGATTGATCTCACACGGTAGGATCGCGTCCTGCGACTCGCGTTTCGCAAGTTCGCCGGGTTCGATTTTTCGATGAGAGACGAGCGGGTGGTCATATCGGTTCGAGCATCTCCTCTGTGAGATCGATCGCACAGTCCCAGTTTGAACACCGATAGTTCGTCACAGTCGCTCGGTCGTAATGCGGACAGCGCCAGGGCCCGCCGTAGGCCGGATGACCATCGCTACCCGCCATCTACTTGGTAACCTCTTGAGCGCCGAGCGCTTGCTGGGCGGGCGTCGGCCCGGTCTCGACCGTCCGCGGCGCCGGGGCGAGGCCGACATACCGCTCGCGGACCGTCAGGCCCCACAGTGCGACCGCGAGATCCTCCAGCCACGGTCGCGGATGCGACAGTCCCTGGAGATCCGGCGGGCTCCGTGGCCCTTCGTAGGGCCAGCCCGGCGTCTCGACCGGACCTCCGGGCCCGCGGTGGTCGCGCCCGATCTTGACGGCACGGGCGGCGGCGTGGACGTCCGGCCGGACCGACATATCGCAGACCCATCGCGGCGTCCGGTCGGCGTAGCGGCCCCCATCGGCGTCGGTCGTCGACAGCGCGAGTTCGTACCGCCCATCGATCTCGGTGACGAGGCCGACCGTTAGGAGATCCTCGAGGTACTCCGACAGTGACCGCCGGGAGACGTCCGCCATCGACGCCAGTTCTGATCTCGTTCTGGGTGTCGTCGCGTCCAGCAGCGCCGCCAGCAGCCGCCGGGGCGTGATACATCGGCCGTCGTAGCCTCGCAGGAGGCGGCCAAGATCCAGCGTCGTCAGCGCATATCTGACCTCCGCGACGTCGACCTCGCGGCCGTCGTTGTCGCCGGCGAGGCGTTCGAGCGCGTCGGCCACGTCGAACGGTGTGGGGGCGAGACCGTGCAGCAGCGAGACGGTCTCGGACGTCGGTTCGAGCGCTTTGATCCCGAGCATCCGACGCGTCGTTTCGGCCACCTGCCGGCGCGTCGGTCGGGTGTGGGCCGTACAGCGGAGCCGGATCTCGGGGGCGTCCTCGTGGGAATCCAGCCCGGCGAAGGCCGCCTTGACGTCGTCGGCGACCGCCTCGGTCCGACCGCCGAAGTCGCCGACGATCACCCACGACCCGTTGAGGCGAGCGGTCGGGTTCGCCGCGTCGACGGTCGGCCTCAGTGCCTGCTCGCGCTTCTCCTCGCGGTCCTCGAACACCTGCCGATACACCAAGTGGTGGCCGTAGGCGGAGCCGATCGCGAGCGACCGCCAGATGGCCTGCGCTCGCTCGCCGGTGAACCGCCGGGAGAACTCGGGGAACTTGACCACGCGGATGACCTCGACGTCGGCTAGGTCGCACAGCTGCAGGAGGCTCCCGGCGAGGCCCAGCGCGTGACGCGTGATCGCTGACCGGAGAGTCTCCTCGTCGCTCTCGTGGTACCGTCGGGTGAGTTCGCCCAGCTCCTCGGCTGCGCCGCGGAACGCCTCGACGAGATCGGCATAGTCGTTGACGTCGTTCGGGAGCCACCCGATCGTCCGCATTCCACGGAGGACGACCGTGCCGTCTGCCAGCATCGATATGACATCGTGGTCCTCGAGGTGGTCTTCGGTGAGAACGCGGTCGAAGGTGCGGTAGTCGGCCAGTATTAACGCCAGCGTCGTCCACACCGTCATCGGGGAGTCTCCCTCGCAGGAGACGACGAGGCAATCGCCGTCGGCGTGCCATCGCCCCTCCGCCCGGTCGGACTGGGGCGCTATCGGGTAGTTGACCAGGGAGATCGCCCCCTTTTCGGCCGTCCCGAGCGCCGCCCCGACGTCCAACCCCGGTGTCTCCCCCCCTCGACTCCAGGCCTCACTAACGCCGGGGAGATCGTCGCGGTGGCGATCGGCGAGCCAGAGCTGATCGATCCGGGAGGCGACGAGGTGGACGTCGACCAGGTGCGCGAGGCCGACGACGACCTGGAGGTAGCGGTGGCGCGTGCGCGCGTCTCGGTCGCGGAAATCCTCGGAAAGGCGGACGGCGACTGTCGGCGTCGGGCCAGCGTCGTTCGCCTGTGTACAGACGGTGACGGCGTCGGCGATCTCCAGACCGACCGGGCCGCCCCAGGGCGCGCGGAGTGTCCGTAATGCAGAGTGTTTGCCGAGTGCTAACGCGGCGGCGAACTGTCGGACAGGAAGTTCGCCTTCGGCGGACTCGACGGCCGCGCAGTGTGTCGTGGTGTCGAGGGCGTCGGCGAGCCCCTCAACGAGCGCGAGACGGAGGCGCGGATCCGCGAACGCCGCAGTCCAGATGTCGCGTGCGGTCGCCGCGTGGATCTCGACCGCGGCCGCGACCGGCGGGGTATCGGTGTAGGTGAGCCCGCCGGGACTCACGGCGCAACCCCCCGGTTTCCGGTCGAGAGCGTCGTTTTCCGAGGGACTGAGACTGGTGTCTCAGGAGTTTGGATTATGTAAAGTTTTTGAGTAGTCCCACCAGGATTACAACACATAACACTATAATCCCAGCGCTGTATCTTGATTATAGAGTGGCAGACATCAATGATATCCAGGGCTTCGAGGCCAAATTCGAGGGGCAACTTGACCTC
>CAZLOO010000261.1:0-4004 GCA_964561055.1 uncultured Halobacteriales archaeon | reverse complement strand
ACCGCGGCTACGAGGACCGAACCCTCTCACACTTCGCCCCGAACGACCTGAGCGCGGACGCCCACGGCTTCGTGGAATCGAGCTACCGGTCGGGGCTGGCCCCGCGGGAGTTCTTCTTCCACGCGATGGGCGGCCGCGAGGGCCTGGTGGACACGGCAGTGCGCACCTCCAAGTCCGGCTACCTGCAGCGCCGGCTGATTAACGCCCTCTCCGAGCTGGAGACTCAGTACGACGGCACCGTCCGGGACACGGGCGATCGGATCGTCCAGTACGAGTTCGGTGAGGACGGCACCTCCCCGGTGAAGGTGTCCTCCGCCGAGGAGAACGACATCGACGTCGAGGGGATCGCCGACGCCGTCCTCTCGGCGGAGTTCGAGGACGACGGCGATGCGTTCGCCGCCCGCGACACGCAGACGAACATCTCCGAGCACATGGACTCCTTCGCGGAGGGTGACGACTGATGACCACAGACGGTATCAACAAGACCCGCGAGGCGGTCGGCTCCGACATCGAGGCAGTCGTTGAGGACACGGAGCTCCCCCGCAGGCTGAAGGATGAGGTGTATAGCACGCTGCTTGACAGAGACGTGACCGACGTGGAGACTGCCGACAGTATTGCCCGCCGAGTGGAGCGGCGTTACCTTGACACGCGAGTGGACCCGCTGGACCCGGTCGGAACGGTGAGCGCCCAGTCGATCGGCGAACCCGGTACCCAGATGTCGATCGAGGGGACCGAACGGGTGATCGTCCGACAGGACGGCGAGACGGCGACCCCACGCATCGGGCCGTTCGTGGACGGGCTCCTCGACAGCGCGGAGACCCGCAGCCTTGACGACCACGAGGTCGCGCTCGCGCCCGAGGGGCTTGAGGTACTGAGTCTAGGGGGTAACGAATCGATCCGGTGGAAGCCAGTCGAGGAGATCAGCCGGCACGCGGCGCCCGGAGACCTGCTGGAGATTGAGCTCGAATCCGGACGGACGATCCGGGCGACGAAGTCCCACTCGTTTGTCACCCGCGAGGACAACGAGGTAGTCCCCGTCGCCGGCGAGCAGTTGGACGCCGGCGACTGGCTTCCGGTCGTGGGCGAGTTCGACGGCGAGGCCCCGGCGAGCGTCGACCTCAAGCAGTACCTGCCGGCGTCGGAGTACTGGTTCACTTCTGCACTCACCGATGGCGGAGCTGCCGAGGCGGTGTCTCCCGTCGGTGCAGAGCAGACCAGAGCGAAGCGCGATCAGCTTCGGAACGGTGAGCTGGAGCAGACGACCGCCTATCCGGTCGGTGGTACGGTCGGCTTCCCCGAGGAGTTCCCGCTTGACGAGGAGACTGGGTTCTTCATCGGCGCGTTCCTCGCCGAGGGACACACGACCGACCGACACACGTCGGTGTCCAACGTCGGTCCGGAGTTCCTCGAGCGGGTCCGGACGTTCGCCGACCGATTCGGGCTTTCGGTAACCGACGTTCAGTCCACCGGCGAGTTCGGTCCGAGCCGCGACCTGCGGCTCAACGGGACCGTCCTGGCTGAGTTCCTCGATGCTGTCTGCTACGATGAGAGTGGCGACCGGATACTCCCCGAGTTTACCTTCGGTGCCCCCGACGGGTTCGTCGAGGGGGTGCTTTCGGGCTACTTCAGTGGGGACGGGAACGTTGCGGAGAACGCCGTTCGGGCCGCCTCGACGAGCGAGCGGCTCGCAACCGACATCGGGTTGCTGCTGGCCCGGGTCGGGGTCTACGCCCGTTTCGGCGAGACCGGGACGACCACCACCCTGCGGATCCCCCGGAAGTTCGTCCCGCGGTTCGCCGAGCGGGTCGGGCTCGTCGGCGAGCGGGCCGCGCAGCTGGATGCGCTCGTTGCCGACGTTGACCCCGACGGGCCGGACGCGACAGACCAGATACCCGGCTTCGGCGACGCTCTACAGGATGTCGCGACAGCCGCTGGAATCCCCCGGCGCCTGGTCGACAGCGCAACGAAACGCCAGCGCATCGGTCGACAGCGGCTCGCGCGGCTCGTCGAGGAGATCGACCGATCGACGGACGACCGCCCGCCGCAGCTTGACGCTCTGAAGCAAGCCGTGGATGGTGACGCCGTCTGGGAGCGCATCGAGCGGATCGACACCGTCGAGACGGCAGGGGAATACGTGTACGACCTCTCGGTCGCGGGGTTGGAGACGTTCACCACCGCCGAGGGCGTCGTGACCCACAACACGATGAACACGTTCCATTACGCGGGGGTGGCCGAGATCGACGTCACCCAGGGACTGCCGCGGCTGATCGAGCTCGTGGACGCCCGCAAGGAACCGGACACGCCGATGATGACCGTCCACCTAGAGGGCGAGCACGCCACCGATCGCGAGCGCGCAAAGGAGGTCGTCTGGGAGATCGAGGCGACCCGCGTGCTGGCGCTGGGTGACGTCTCCACGAACGTGGCGGACATGCTGGTGAGCGTTGACCTCAACGAGGAAACGCTGCGCGAGCGGTGGCCCCGAGTAGAGGCGCTGGAGGACATCGTCGCGGATATCGCCGGCACCATCGAGTCGAAGCTCGGCGTGGAGACGACGGTCGCTGGCACCCGCGTGGAGTTTGGCCCCGAACAGCCCAGCTACCGGGAGCTGCTCCAGCTCGTTGAGGAGCTCCGAGAGATCGTGTTCAAGGGACTGGACGACGTCTCACGGGTGGTCATCCGCAAGGAGGACATCGAGGAGGCCGACGCCGAGAAGGAGTTCGTTCTCTACACGGAGGGCTCCGCCCTGGGGAAGGTGCTGGAGATCGATGGTGTGGACGCCTCTCGGACGACGTGCAACAACATCCACGAGATCCACCGCCAGCTCGGCATCGAGGCCGCCCGCGAGGCGATCATCGAGGAGACGATGGACACCCTCGAGGAGCAGGGGCTTGGCGACGTGAACATCCGCCACCTAATGCTGGTGGCGGACATCATGACCAACCGCGGGGAGATCCAGTCGATCGGTCGTCACGGCATCTCCGGCAACAAGGAGAGCGTGCTGGCCCGCGCGGCGTTCGAGGTGACAGTGAACCACCTGCTGGAGGCGGCGATCCACGGCGAGGTGGACGACCTCAATGGCGTGACGGAGAACGTCATCGTCGGCAAGCCAATAAAGCTCGGCACCGGGGACGTGGACCTTCGAATGGGCCCGACCCGCACGCGGCCCGCCGACGACTGACGGATGCGCGTCACCCTCTCGGACGAGGCACGGCGCTACATCGCGCTGTTCGCTCGGGAGACCGACGTGCAGGCCCGCGACTGCCTGATACACGACGAGCGGCTGGTCTTTCTCGTCCCCGCCGGGGAGATGGGTCAGGCGATCGGTCCCGGCGGGCGGCGCGTGAAGCGGGTCGAGCGCTCAATCGGCCGCTCGGTCGCGGTCGTTGAGGACGCCGACCGAGCGGAGGACTTCGTCGCCAACGCGCTGGCGCCGGCGGCGGTGTACAACGTCACCGTCAGCGAGAACGGGAGCACGGTCGCCTACGCAGAGGTCGCCCAGGAGGACCGCGGCGTCGCCATCGGAACCGGCGGGCGTAACATCGCCGCTGCCCGCGAACTGGCCCGGCGACACTTCGACATCGACGACGTGGAGCTGGCTTGATCCGGGGTTAGTCGTCCGCGCTGGCCGGCGCAGGCGCCTCGCGGTTGTGCTCGTGGGCGCGCTCGCGTAGCCGTCCGGAGATGCCCGGCACGTCCGCCTCCGTGATGCCGCCGCGGGCCTCTATCTCCTCGGGATCCATCGGGAACGTCCGGAGGTCGTAGTGAATCCCGATACCGGCCTTCGCGCCCTGGCCCATCGCGACCGGTATCTGGTTGTGTCCGGGGACGACGTCGCCGACGGCGACCACGCCGTCCACGCTCGTGCGGCCGTGGTCGTCGACGGCGATGGTGCCGTCGTCGTTCAGTTCGACGCCCAGCGACTCGGCGAGATCGGTGTTGTAGTTGCTGCCGTACATCGGGAAGCCGCCGCGGTACTCCCGGCGGGTGCCGTCCTCGAAGACGAA
>CAZLOO010000260.1:0-4008 GCA_964561055.1 uncultured Halobacteriales archaeon | reverse complement strand
ACGTCGACGCCGCCGTCGCGGAGATCCCCCGGCCCTGCGTGTCGCTGGCGCAGGTACTGGCCCTGGCGGCCAACCGCCAGCGGGTGCTCCGGAAGCTGGTGGACTTGGAGCCGGAGGATCGTACGTCCGTGTCGGCGACGACGGAGGCGATCAGCGCCGACCCGGCCGTGGACCTCTCGGAGAGCACGGTGAAGCGCTACCTGTACGAGCTGGCGGAGATGGGGATCGTCGAGCGGGTACGCTCTGAGGCGCCCAGCGGGAAGGGCCGCCCGCCCAGTCGGGTGGAGCTTCGCTTCCCGCCGACGGCGTTCCGCCGGCTGTACGATCTCCGACGGTGAGCACGGAAGGCTCTAAGCGCTCGCCCGCCAACGAGCCTGCGTGATCGACACCGGCGACCGGGTGACGATCGAGTACGTCGGCCGGTTCGAGGACGGCACCGTGTTCGCGACCTCCAGCCCAGAGGTGGCGGCCGACCACGACCTCGCGGCCGGGAAGGAGCGCTCACCGCTCGTGTTCACGGTCGGCGACGGGGAGGTGATTCCCGGGCTTGACGAGGGGGTTCGCGGGCTGGCGGTGGGCGAGGAAGCGACGATCAGAGTGCCGCCCTCGGAGGCGTACGGCCCCCACCGCGAGGAGCGGGTCCGGGAGTACGACCGTGAGAGCTTCGAAGCGATGGTGGGCGAGCCCCCAACCATCGGCCTCCACGTGGAGGCGCAGAACGATCTCCACGGTGACGTCACGGCCATCGCGAGCGACACCGTTGAGGTGGACTTCAACCACGAACTGGCCGGCCGGACGCTCGTGTTCGAGCTGCGCGTGCTCGATGTGGCGTAGCCGTAGCGCCGCTGCCGGGCGGTCCTATCCGGAGACCGGCCGGCTTACTCCGAGAACCCCTCCCGGAGGAGCGTGCCCTCAGTCTCGTAGAGGTTGAGCAACTCCGCGATGAACTCCTCGTAGCTCTCATCCTCCTTTAGATGGGTGTCCATCCGCTCGCGGAGGTCGTCGCTGATCTCGATGGTGTGGCTCATGAGACGTCGGAGGCACCCGCGCCGCAAGAGTTCCACTACGACTCTCGCGTGCTGGTAATCACCCTCCCCCCTATGTCGGGTCTTCGTCCGCTCACCCGGCCGATACTGCTGGAACTGAGAGTGTCTCCGGGCCGGTCTTGCCGGACCTGTGGAACGCACACGTCGGGGAGTCGACCGAAACACACAGCACGCGCCGCTGCGCGGTACCGGTATGACACCGACTGTCGACGACCTGCGCGACGAGATACGCGAGTCCGTGGGTCGGCACGCCCGCGTCGAGTCAACGGCGTTCACGAAGGAGGCGCTGGCGGCGATCTGCGAGGCCGTCGGCCACGACGTCGGGTCCGGCCGGCTCCCTCCGAAGGCGGAGATGCGCGCGGCGATCCTCCACCGGCTCGGCCGTCTGGAGTCCCCGGACCCCGAGAGCGCCGACCGGCCGTTCCGGAAGGCCGAACTGGAGACCATCGCCGCCGCGCTCGCCGAGAACGACGACCGGTAGCCCGCCGAAAATAAGTCGGCTCCGTCCCTCCCTCCGCACGTGACGAGCGAGCCACCGGCGCTGTCGGCGGTCAGCTTCCACGGCCGTGACGTGCTGTTCGTCCACTGGCCGGCCGCCCCCTCGCGGCTGGCACCCCTGGTGCCGGACGGGCTGGAGATCGCGACGTTCGAGGGCGACGCCTGGCTGGGTGTGCTCGCCCACGAGGTCGAGATTCGTGCCGGGGGCCGCCGCTTGGCCGGCCCGTTCCCGCAACTGAACGTCCGCACGTACGTCCACCACGAGGGCGAACCGGGCGTGTACTTCCTCGGCCTGCTGACGGGGAGCCGGCTCGGGGGTGTCATCGGCAAGGGGCTGTTCGACCTGCCGATTGCCCGTGGACAGCTGTCGCTGTCCCGGGGCGACCGGGTGACGTTCCGGAGCAGGGGTCGAGCGGGGGGCAGGGCGCTTCGGTTCGACGCCCGGTACGGGCAGCCCGGAGGGACGAGCACGCCTGCCGAGGGCTCCCTGGAGTCGTTTCTCGTCGAGCGGAACCGCTACTTCGCACAGGACGGGGAGCTCTCGGTCGGCGAAATAACCCGCGAGCCATGGCAACTGGCGCCCGTTGAGGCGGTAATTCGGGCCTGTTCGCTGCCGGCGGTGAGCGATCCGGGAGCGGCAGTGTCCCGGTACAGCCCCGGCTACGAGATGCGGCTTAGCCGGCTGGAGCCGGCATGAGATTCTGAACTGTCACCTCATCACAACTACTAACAGTGCCAGCCCCGAGCCGTTCGACGATGAGCCTCGACGACACCCGTCTCAGGCACCATGCCACGACGCTCGCGGCCGCCGCGATGCCGATCCTTGCCGGCTGTCGGGTGATCTGAGCCGGCGGGCTTAGAGCGCAACGAATGTCCCACGCGCCCGGCGATCGCCAGCACCAGCCCCGTCTCGCTGTTCGGAGAATCAGCCTCCCGGCCGGGGGTCGTACCGCGACAACGGCCGGCGACCGCGGCATCTTTCGGGCGTCGGCCCCTACCTCTGACGATGCCAGGAACTCTCCGGCGGAGTGAGCCGTAGTGGCCGGCCGCTACCGGAATGCGGGGCTGTTCGTGACACTGGCGGGGCTGTTCGGCGTCTCCTTCGTCGCAATCAAGGCCGGGTTAACGGCGCTGCCGCCAGTGCTGTTCGCCGCGCTGCGATTCGACGTGGCCGCGCCGCCGCTGTTGCTGTACGCCGCCTGGCGCTACGATGTTTGGCGTCCCCGCGAGCGGGCGGACTACCTCGCCATCGGTATCGGCGCGCTGGCGCTGATCGCCGCCAACAACGGTCTACTGTTCCTCGGCCAGCAGACCACCACCCCCGCCGCGGCGTCCGTGATGTACGGGCTCAACCCCATCCTCGCGCCCGCCGTGGCGGCGGTCGTGTTAGGCACGCGCCTGGACGCGCGGGGTATCGCGGGCATCCTGCTGGGGCTGGTCGGCGTGGTCGTCATCGTCCAGCCCTCGCCGGCGACGCTGACCGCCGGCTCCACCGTCGGCCAGTTGCTCGTGCTTGGCGCGGCCGCCGCCGTCGCCGTCGGGAGCGTTCTCCTGCGGCGGGTGGAGGCGCCGTTGGCGAGCGTGCCGACCACCGCGTGGGCGATGGCCGCCGGCGCCGCCCTTCTGCACGCCGTCAGCGTCGCGCTCGGCGAGACCGTGACCGCTCCCGTTACGCCGACGGTCGCCCTGGCGGTGCTGTCCGTGGGTATCCCGTCAACGGCGTTCGCCTACCCCATCTACTTCACCCTGATCAGGCGTATCGGCCCGGTGCGGACGAACCTCGTCGCCTACCTCGTCCCAGTGGTGGCGGCGCTGACGGGGTGGGTGCTGCTGGCCGAGCCGGTGACTGTGGCGACCGTGGCGGGGTTCTTGATAGTGCTAGCGGGCGTGGGACTGCTGGAGCAGCGCGTGGTCGCCGCCGAGCTCGGGCGGCTCAGGCATGCTGTTGCCGACCGACCGGCCCCGAGCGACAAGTAAGCCCGTGATACTCGGGGTACGATTACAGGTCTCTGGGACGTGTCAGCGCAACGGGCGTGTAGTTCAGTCCGGGAGAACGGTCGGCTGGCGGCCGTCGACGGTCGCGGGGTTCTCAGGAACCTCCTGTCCGACTGGCGTCGGCGTGGCGCCGGCCCACAGGCCCCAGGTTCGAATCCTGGTACGCCCACTATCCCCCCAGCAGCGCCGCGGCGGCCCGGCCGACCTGCCGCACCCGGTTGAGCTGTCGGTGGACGACCGGCGTCACGCCGGCGGCCCGGGCGACCCGGTACACCCGCTGGAACGGGTGACGATCGAGGATGGCATCGTAGCGCTCCGGGTACGCCGCCCGGAGCATTCGCTCTCGGCGCGGATCCAGTGGCGAGCGTGGTACCGTCGGGTGACGAATCCGTACCCGTGGATCGAACGCACAGACCCCGTCGGCGTCCCGCTCCATCCGCCAGCCGAACTCCGTGTCCTCGCGCCAGCC
>CAZLOO010000259.1:0-4014 GCA_964561055.1 uncultured Halobacteriales archaeon | reverse complement strand
CACGCCGGAACGTCTGGTAGCGGTTGGCCCCGAGGTTCTTCGAGGCCTCCTCCAGCTCTGGGGCGATGTTATTGATGCTCGAGTACAGCGTCAGGATGGCGAACGGGACGAACACGTACGTCATCCCCAGCACCACCGGCAACAGCCCCTGGGAGGAGAACACCGGGTCCGAGACGATGCCGACCGTTGTTAAAAGCTCGTTGAGAACCCCGTTCTTTGAGAGGATGACACCGATGGCGTACGAGCGGATGATGTAGGTGAGCCACATCGTGGAGACAATGGCCGTAATGTACACCTGCCGCTTGCGCCGGGAGCCCATCCGCGCGAGCGTGTACGCCACGGGATAACCCACCGCCAGACAGGCGAAGGCAGTCCCCGCCGACAGCGCCACCGTGAACACCAGCCGCTCCATGTACAGCGGCGTCGAGAACGCCCGGATGTAGTGCTCCAGCGTGAACCCGACGCTGTAGTAGCCCCCGGACGGTTTCGGGAAGAAGCTCACCGCAACCAGTAGCGCCAGCGGCACCGCGAACAGCAGAACGAGCGCCGTCAAGGGATAGCCGAGCACCAACCGCGGCGCCTGCTCGTGTAGCCACTCCGGCAGCCGCCCGGTATCCTCGGCCGGCAGCACCTCCGACTCCGATTCACCCGCCATCTCAGACCTCCGTCGGCGCGGGGGCACGTACCGGCTCGTCACCGATCACCGACTCCCGGGTGAGCAACCGGCACGCCTCCGCGGGGAACCCTGCCTGGACGCGGTCGCCGCGGCCGAAGCGGGTGCCGCCGCGGCCGGCCTGTTCAACGATAATGAACTCTCCGATGTCGGTGTCCAGCCGGTACTCCACGAGTTCGCCGACCCGCTGGGAGAGGGTTACCTCCCCGGAGAGAACGTTGTCCGCCTCGACGCCGCCCGTTTCGATAGTAGCGTCCTGCGGTCGGACGACCGCGCCGACGGCGTCTCCCTCGCGAATCCCCTCGGCGCCGGCCGCGCGGAGGGTCATCGTGCCGGTCTCGACGACGAGCCCGCCGTCGCGAGTCCTCGCACGGCCCCGGAACACGTTTGCCTTGCCAATGAAGTCCGCGACGAACAGCGAGGCGGGGTCGTCGTACACCTGGTCGGGATCGCCCACCTGTTCGAAGCCGCCCTGGTTCATCACGACGATCCGGTCGGACATCGTCATCGCCTCCTCCTGGTTGTGCGTGACGAACACGGTCGTCACGCCCAGCTCCTTCTGGATGCGGGACAGCTCCGCCTGCATCTGCTCGCGGAGCCGCTCGTCGAGGTTCGCCAGCGGCTCGTCCAGCAGCAGCGCCTCCGGGTTCAGCGCCAGCGCGCGGGCCAAGGCGACACGCTGTTGCTGGCCGCCGGAGATTTGATCGGGCATTCGGTCCTCGATCTCCGGGAGCTCAATCAGCTCCAGCATCTCCTGCACCCGGGCGTCGATCTCCGCCTCCGTGTGGGACTCGTCGTCCACGCGCAGCCCGTAGGCGATGTTCTCCTTGACGGTCATGTGCGGGAACAGCGCGAACGACTGGAACACCATCCCGACGTCCCGGCGGTAAGGGGGCAGGTCCGTGATGTCCTGGCCGCCCATGCGCACCCGCCCGGTCGTGGGCGTCTCGAAGCCGGCGATCATCCGCAGCGTGGTCGTCTTCCCGCAGCCGGAGGGGCCGACCAGCGTGACGAACTCACCGTCCTCGACGGTGAGGTTCACGCCGTCGACGGCGACCACGTCGCCGCCGTACACCTTCGAGACGTCCTGGAGCTGGATTCGGGTCATCGCCCGGTCAGTTCAGGACCGTCTGCTGCCACTGCTCGTTGATGAACTCCTCTTTCTCGATGTAGAGCCGATTGTTCGGTCGGATCGCCGCGTCCGGGCCGGGGCCGTATACAGTCTCGTACATGTCCCCCGAGAGGTCTAGCTCGCTCTCCTTGATTGTGGGCGCAGTGAACAGGGTCTCGGTAATCCCCTTCTGGACCTCCGGCCGGACGGCGTAGTCAACGAACTGCTTGGCCGCCTCGGGGTACTCGGTGGTCTTCACGATCGTCCAGGAGCCGAAGTTCATCACGCCGCCCTCCTCCGGGAACACGACCTCGACGGGCGCGCCCTTGTTCTTCATCACCAGCGAGACGTCGTTGTACATCTGGGTAGCGCCGATGTTGCCCTCCCGCAGGGGCTGCTGGGCCTCTGCCTCCTGGGTCCACCAGTTGCTAATCTGGGGGTTGATCTCGGCGACTTTCTCCATCAGCTGGGTGAGCTTCTCTTCGCTCTCGAAGTAACTCTCGTCGAACTCGTCGAACGTGTTGACGACGATATCCATCAGGAAGCCGTCGCCGGGAAGCCGGTTGGCCGACAGCAACCCCTCGTACTGGGGGTCCCAGAACGCCTCCCAGGAGCTCAGCGGCTCGTCGATGACGTTCGTGTTAGTGAGGATGTTGAGGAACCAGCCGAAGCCGCCGACGCCGATGACCTCGCCGTCCTCAGTGGTGTCGAACAGGTCGTCAACGACCGCATCGGCTCGAGAGATAGCGTCCGGCGAGTAGTTGAGCCAGGTACCGAGGTTCTGTCCGCGGATGCGGGCGTCCGGGGCGACGACTACCACGTCAACCGGCGCCTCGCCGGCGTCAACGGACTGCTTGAGCTTGTTCATCGCGTCGCCGATGCTCTGGGGCGTGCTGGTCGTCGGGATACCGGTCTCCTCTTGGAACGGATTCACCAACGAGGAGTCGAGCGTCTCCTTGAATACGCCGCCGTATACTCCGATCTTCAGGGGGTCGTCGCCGGTCGGTGTAGCCTCGCTCCCCCCGCCGGAGCCCGGGGCGCCGGTACAGCCGGCCAGGCCGAGTACGCCGGCCGTACCGGCTGCTTTCAGAAACGAGCGACGCCGGCGACCGCCTACGTCCGTGTCGTTACTACGTGGCATACTATTTCCACCTACTCCGGCTGGGGTGTTGCTCGTATTTAGTCCTTACGTGGCCGCATCGCGGGCCGGCACCCGCCTTCCGGGTGCGATGTCCCCTGCTGCCCCGACTGCAGTCGCGCTGCTTCGGGGACTTCGCCGGCGGCGCCGGACCAGCCAAGCTTTTTACACACCCCCGTCCCACCACACGGTGGCAACAGGGTGCCACACAGGAACGACAATGCTTCGGGACCATACGACAGGCGACACGGCGGCACAGCAGCGGGATGACTGGAGAGGAGGGCCGCCATGACCCGCGAGCGCGAGAGCCGGGCGGCCGCCTTCCGAGCCAAACACCCTGGCACACGAGTGGAGCTTCCCTACGCCGGCTTCGACACGTTTCTCAAGAGCGAGTCGGCCGCCGTCGAGGAGGCAGGCGGCCACGACGCGGCGGTGCTGGGTGCCCCCTACGATGGCGCCGTCAGTAACCGTCCGGGCGCCCGCTACGGCCCCGGGGCGGTCAGGGAGGCCAGCGGCTGGTTCGCCTACCTCTCGGGGTACAAGGGTGGACTGTCGAACGTCCGCACCGGCCAGCGGGTGGACTTCGGGGCGCTGGATCTGATTGACTGTGGCGACGTTCCGGTGTTCCCGATGGACCGCGAGGCGACAGCCGACAGCATCGCGGCTCACGTGGCGACGGTCGCCGAGCGTGGAACAATGCCGGTGCTGATCGGCGGCGACCACTACTGCACGGTACCGGCCGTCCGCGGGTTCGCGGAGGGGACCGGCCACGACACGGTCGGCCTGGTCCAGATCGACGCCCACTCGGACACGGTGAGCGAGAGCCCGCTGTACGGCGAGCACTTCCACGGCTCCTCCACCCACGAGATCGGTATCGCACCGTACAGCGGCTTCGAGCACGTCAGCCAGGTCGGCATCCGCGGTTACGAGGGACCGGGGTATTTCGAGTTCGTTGAGGAGAGTGGGCTGTCGCTGTTCACTATCCGCGACGTCGAACAGCGCGGCATCCACCCCGTAATGGAGGACGCCGTTGAGGCGGCCGCCGCGGGGACCGACGCCGTCTACGTCACCTTCGACATCGACTCCGTGGAC
>CAZLOO010000258.1:0-4037 GCA_964561055.1 uncultured Halobacteriales archaeon | reverse complement strand
TCGGGGCAGCCCCGCGTGCGAGGCCCCGGACTCGCTCGCCAGAGCGATGAAATTCGACGATCCGTCGTACGAGAACGGTGGGATCGGTCCCATCAAGCAGGATGAGTTCGGCATCCCGGAGACGCCGGATGTCGAACGGCATCAGGTCGTCCGGTATCCACTGGTAGGGGTCACGCAACCGCTGTGCAGCCTCCATCTCGTTTACCAGGCGAGTGAACTCCTCGTACACCCACTCGCCGAGCGGGGTTACTGTATACTCCGGGCCCGAAGAGGTGATCCACTCTCGCGCTTCGAGTTCACGGAGGATGCGTGCGATCGTGACCCGCGACGCATCGACTTGATCGGTGAGTGCGTCACGGCCCCGTGACCCATCGACGAGTCGTTCGAACACCGCCACGCGGTTGTCGGAGTTTGCGAGAAACGCAATATCGTCAAGTGCAGTATCCATGCTTATTGCTACCGTACATCAATGCTTGAATCTATGGGGAGACCAGCATGGGACGCACAGTGGACAGACCACCAGCTGGAACTGTTACTGCAAGATCGTTCACTCCGGTTGCATTCATGTCGTGTTCAGCGAAGACACCGTGAACAGACTCTACAGGAGTACATGAAGTCTCGCCGCCGGGAACAGACGAGTGGAGTCACACTCAAAAGAGGGGGACCATCATGTCAACAACGGAAGCGGAAAACAAGGAGCTAGCCCGTAAACTCCCGGAAGAGGCCATAGACGATGGTAATCTTGACGTCATCGACGAGATCGTTGCAGACGACTACATCTCGCGCCTTCCTACATTCCCTGAGCCAATTCACGGCCCCGAGGAACTCAAGGAGGCCTTCTCGATGTTTCGAACCGCGTTTCCGGACCTCGAATACACGGTCGAGGACCTGATCGCCGAAGGCGACAAGGTAGTCCGACGAGACCGGGCCACCGGCACCCACGACGGCGAGTTCATGGGGATCGAACCGACGGGGAAGGAGGTCGAGTTCGAGGGAGTCGTAATCTTCCGGGTCGAAGACGGGAGACTCGCCGAGGCGTGGAGCCAAGGCGACATGATGGGGTTGATGCAGCAACTCGGCGTCGTCGAACCGCCCGGCGAGTAACGGATGTCACAAGAAGATACAGAAGCTGGAAGGCTCAAAGCGGCGTCCGCGAGTATTCCGAACCACGAATGCCATTTGTCACCTGTACAGCAGCGTACATCCTCCTGATTGGAATCGTCTACCTCTGGTTCCCGATTATGCCAGACCACAAGGAGAGTATCGGCATGACGGCCACCGACGTATCCGAGACGAATTTCCAGCTTCTACTGACGTGTATCAGCTACTGACGGTCCTAGTAAACTCCGTGGGGTTGAGTTTCCTCGCGATTGCAGGTTCCTTCGTCGTCGTTGGACGTTTCGCCGTGCAATACCGATCGTCGTTCGTCGCCGTGATACTGATCCGTTTCCTGTTCACGGTTCCATCAAACTATATAGTATATGTCGCAGGCGGTCCCGTCGAGTTCACTGCGATTGGGCCAAACTCCACCTTGGTACGTTACTAGCCATCTACCGGGAACGCGACTACCGATGATAGGTCAAGCACGGACACCACGTCTCTGATAGTACGATCCAGTTGAACCCTCAGTGGGTAATGGGTTCCAGGGACCGTGATAAACACAGCTGCTGAGGATATCTACTACCGCCCCGCTGAATCCACTTTCTGTCTCTTACACACCAATAGTTCAATTGTAATATATTGAATATCAGTAAGTTCTGTGCTTCTCTCTGAATACAATATAACCCGCCGGACGACACGGGGATCAACGGATTCTCTGAAGCAGCGTACCGAAGTCCCCGGGAGTCCATCAGATTCTGCGGCTCGCGACCCGCGAGCACCTGCCGAACGTGGCGAGGAGGTGCGAGCCCCCACGAGCCGTGAACCGACGTCCGTTCGAGCGGGCTGACGGGGCGCTCAGTCGCCGGCCGGTATCTCCGGCGAGATGAGCCCCGTCGAGACGAGCCGGCGGATGAGCACGACGACGCCGTTGTCCAGCCCCGAGGCGACGACGGCCTGTTCGGTGCCGCCGTCGTCGGGGTAGTACGACGACACCAGCAGCGACGACCGGTCGACCATCAGCAGGCGGCTGATGGCCACCTCCTCGGCCGACTCCGGGCCGAGCAGCCAGTCCAGGCCGGTCTCGAACACCTCGGCGTCCGGCAGCGCGCCCCGGAGCCGCTGGACGATGGCCTCGTCGTTGGCGCCGATGGAGACGTCGACGCCCCGGTCGCTGGCCGCCTGGAGCCGGTCCAGCACCGCGTCCGTGAGCAGCGCCGACTCGACGACGACCAGCAGCACCTCCGACTCGGCGGCGTCGAGGCGGTCCAGCGTCCGGGAGGTGATGGCATCCCGGCCCTGCAGCGACCACACCTCCGAGAGCGGCTCCGCGTCGTTGCCGGCGTCCGGCGGGTCCAGCGCGGCGAGCCGGTCGCCCAGGTCGTCGATGCGGTCGTCGTAGCGCTGGCGCAGCGTCGCGGTCGCCTCCTCGACGCTCACCGCCCGGAAGCGCTGGGGGCTGGAGTGCTGGACCTCCACCAGCCCCTTGGCCTCCAGCACCCGGACGGCGTCGTACACCCGAGTGCGGGGCACCTCCGAGCGCTCGCTTATTTCGCGGGCAGTGGCCGACTCAAGCCCGGTGAGCGCCAAAAAGCACCGCGACTCGTACTCCTTCAACCCGAGGTCCTGCAGCAGGCTCAGCACCTCGCGTCGGTCGTTATCCCCGCTCATCGGCCCAACCACGGTCCATATGCCATTCGTCGGAGGGCGACCAAAAAAGCCTTGGTGTGACAGACCGGTGTGTCGTCCGGCCGTCCCAGCGCGCGACGCCAGGACCAGTACCGGGCTCGTCGCACGCCTCGCTTGCCCGCGGGGACGGGCATGTTACTCGATTCGTCACACAACATATTTGTGGGCGGCGTCGGGAGGGGGAACCGGCGCGTTGCGAGGCCCAACCACCGACGACGCGCCGACTGTCACCCCCGGTGGCAGTCTTCTCCGGGAGCCCCGCTCCGCCAGCGGACGCGTCGCGGACCGGGCCGCCACCGGGACGGCCCGGTCGAGGACCCCCTCCACTTCCCACTCCCCCCGGACCCGCGTCCCGGACGGCCCCCACACCGGCCGGGCAGGGGCGCTCGAGCGGCCCCGAATTCCGGACCAGCGCGCACACGCTTAGTACCGCCCGATTTTGAGGCTGCGCCGTCGTTTGATTACGTGGGTGACAGCCGGTCGGACGAGCGACGGGCCCGTTCCAGCGTCGCTGGAACGACGCCCGCTTTTTAAGCCCGGCGCCGCCGGACGACCCGGTGATGAGCGTCGCCGTCGTCCAGCGATTGCGGGCGTCGTACCGTCGTTCCCACCCCGCGATGACGCTGTCGCGGGTGGCGCTGGCCGCCGTGTTCGTCGGTGCCGCCGCGCTGTCGGCCGCCGGCGTGCGGCTCACCCTCCCCCAGCAGGCCGCAGTGTACCTGTTCGGGATGGTCGCGCTGAACCTCCCCCACGGCGGCTACGAGCACTTCACGAACCTCCGGCGGCGGCGCGAGGAGTTCCGCTGGCGCTACGTGGGCGCCTACCTGGCGCTGGTCGGCGCGTTCCTCGCGCTGTTCTTCGTGCACGCGCTGGCCGGCCTCGCGCTGGCGGTGACCGTCGCCTGCCTGAAGGGCGGCCACGGCGGCCTGCGGGTGCTGGAGGCCACCGGCGGTGCCGACCACATCGACACCCGCCTGGGACGCCTGCTGGCGGTCGGCGCCCGCGGCGGCGCGGTGATGCTGGTGCCCATCTACTTCCAGCCCGGGGTGTTCTCGACGTTCTCGGGGATGATGGTGTCGATGTTCGACCCCGCCGGCCTCGCGCCGGTCGCCGGCCACTTCGGGACGACGCGCCTGCTGGCCGGCGGCGGGTGGGCGGCGCTGGCGGCCGCCCACGTCGGCCACGGCTACTTCCGGGGCGGCGGCCGGTCGTGGCTGGTCGACGCCGGCGAGACGGCGCTGCTGGGCGCG
>CAZLOO010000257.1:0-4055 GCA_964561055.1 uncultured Halobacteriales archaeon | reverse complement strand
GAGATCGAACTGCCCGGCGACGTCGAGGTCGGCGAGATCATCGACAGCCCGGTGAGCGGTGCCGAGCTGGAGGTCGTGTCGCTCGACCCCGTCGTCCTAGAGGAGGCGCCCGAGCTGGAAGAGGACTGGGGCGAGTAACGTGACAACGAGGCACCACGCGTGAACGTCGGCGTCCTCTACTCGCGCATCCGGCGCGACGAGAAGCTGCTGCTCGGGGAGCTGCGCGAGCGCGGCCACGAGGTGACGAAGGCCGACGTGCGGAAGCTCTCGTTCGGGCTGGAGGAGCCGCCCGAGGCGGTCGCCGACTGTGACCTCGTGCTCGATCGCTGTCTGGCCACCTCTCGGAGCGTGTACGCCAGCCGCCTGCTGGAGGCGACGGGCGTCCCTGTTATCAACAGCGCCGACACGGCGGACATCTGTGCGGACAAGGTGAAGAACAGCCTCGCACTCTCCGCCGCGGGAGTACCGACCCCCCGGACGGAGGTGGCGTTCACCGTCGAGAGCGCCTTAGAAATCATCGAGTCGTTCGGCTACCCCTGCGTGCTAAAGCCGGTGGTCGGCTCCTGGGGGCGCCTGATGGCGAAGATCGACTCCCGGGACGCCGCCGAGGCCATCCTCGAGCACAAGGCGACGCTGGGTCACTACGAACACAAGGTGTTCTACATCCAGGAGTTCGTCGAGAAGCCGGGCCGCGACCTCCGGGTTGTCGCCGTCGACGGGGAACCGGTGGCGGCGATGACCCGCTCGTCGAACCACTGGATTACCAACGCCGCGAAGGGCGGCACGACGACCGCCTACGAGCCGGACGACCGTGTGCGCGGGCTGGTTGCCGACGCCAGCGACGCCGTTGGCGGTGGCCTGCTCGGCGTAGACCTGATGGAGACCGGCGACGACTACACGGTTCACGAGGCGAACCACACCGTCGAGTTCAAGGCGCTCAACGACTCCGTCGAGGTGGACGTCCCGGCGCGCGTGGTGGACTGGATAGAGGCGAGAGTGGGGGTGACCGCGTGAGCACGACCGCCACGGTCGTCGGGGGATCCGGGTTCACCGGCGGGGAGTTGTTGCGCCTGCTCGCAGGGCACCCGGAGTTCGAAATCGTCCAGACGACCAGCCGGACCTACGAGCGCAAGACCGTCGGCCACGTTCACCCGAACCTGCGGGGGCTCGACCTGCGATTTACCGACCCCGCCGATTTGGAGAGCGCGGACGTCCTATTCGCCTGCACTCCCCATGGGGTGTCGATGGAGCGCATTGACGCGTTCACGGACGCCGCGGACACGGTGGTGGACCTGAGCGCGGACTTCCGGCTGCCGGACGCCGACGCCTACGAGCAGTGGTACGACGGTCACATCGCGCCGGAGTACCTCGACGACGCCGTCTACGGCCTCGTGGAACTGACCCGCGAAGAGCTGCCGGGCGCTGAGCTGATCGCCGCAGGCGGCTGCAACGCCACGGCGACGATACTTGGCCTGCAGCCGCTCGTAGACGGCGGCATCGTCGGGAACGGCGACCGTATTGTCGTCGACGTGAAGGTCGGCTCCTCGGAGGGGGGCGCCGGCGGCGGCGCCGCCTCCAGCCACCCCGAACGGTCGGGCGTAGTGCGCCCTTACGCCCCAACCGGCCACCGCCATGAGGCGGAGATAGAGGCGTATCTGGGCACGAGCGTCGCGTTCACCGTCCACGCCGTTGATATGACTCGCGGCGCCAGCGCCACCTGCCACGCGTTCCCCTCCGAGCCGGTCGGCCGGCGGGGGCTGTGGGACGCCTATCGCTCCGCGTACGCCGAGGAGCCGTTCGTCCGCACGGTCGCTGGGGGCGGGGTGTACCGCTACCCCGAGCCAAAGGCCGTCGCGGGCACCAACCACGCGGAGGTCGGTTTCGAACTGGACACCAGCAACGGGCGCGTGGTCGCGTTCAGCGCTATCGACAACATGAGCAAGGGGTCGGCCGGACAGGCGGTCCACGCGGCGAACGTCGCACTCGGCTTCGAGGAAACCGCCGGCCTGGAGTTCACCGGCCTCCATCCCATCGGAGCACCGTAACAATGACCGGAGTGAACACACCAGCGAGTCGGAGCGTCGACGAACGGACACGGACGGACGCAGCCGACCGGGGGCGGAGGTGGTTTCGGTGAGCGGGTTCGTGTTCTCAGAGAAGCCGCTCGCCATCGACCACGGCCGGGGGGCGTATCTGTACGGCGAAGACGGGACGGAGTACTTGGACTTCGGGGCCTCCTACGCCGTGACGCCGGTCGGCCACTGCCATCCGGAGGTGGTAGCGGCCGCCCAGCACCAGCTCGAGCAGCTCATGTACGTCCAGGCGTCCTACCCGGTGGGAGTCCGAACGGAGCTGTACGAGCGGCTCGCTGCCACCGCGCCGGTCGATATCGACAACGTCTGGCTATGTAACTCCGGGACGGAGGCCAATGAGGCGGCGCTGAAGTTCGCTCGAAGCGCCACCGGTCGTGGGAAGATCGTCGCCACCACCCGCGGGTTCCACGGCCGGACGATGGGGGCGCTAGCGACCACCTGGAAGGAGAAATACAAGAAGCCGTTCGAGCCGCTGATCGACGGCGTGGAGTTCGTTCAGTACGGCGATGAGGAGGCGCTCGCGGAGGCGATCGACGACGACACCGCGGCGCTCATTCTCGAGCCGGTCCAGGGCGAGGGCGGTATCAACCCCGCCTCGAAGCGCTATCTCCAGGCCGCGCGGGTCCACACCGCCCAGCACGGTGCCGCGATGATCCTCGATGAAATCCAGACCGGCGTCGGGCGCACGGGATCGCTGTGGGCTGCGAGCAATTACGACGTCGTCCCCGACATCCTCACCACGGCGAAGGGTATCGCCAGCGGGCTGCCGCTGGGGGCGACGCTGTGCCGTGACTGGATCGCGGAGAATTGCGGCGACCACGGCTCGACGTTCTCCGGCGGGCCGGTCGTTTGTGCGGCCGCGCTGGCGACGCTGGAGGTTATCGATGAGGAGGATCTGACGGCCAACGCCGCCGAGATCGGGGAGTATCTCGTCGAGGAGCTGCGGTCCGAACTCGGCGACAGTATCCGCGAGGTGCGCGGCGAGGGGCTGATGATCGGTATCGAGGTGCGCCGCGGCGCCAACCGGTTGCTGCCGACGCTGGCGATGGAACACCAGCTACTGGCCCTGCCGGCGGGGCGATCCGTGCTGCGGCTACTGCCGCCGCTGGTCATCGACCGGGACCACGCCGACCGGGCGGTTAACGCCATCAGTGAGGTGGTCGGATGAGTACCGCCGAGGGCGCCCACGAGCAGGTCAGCCCTCAGGAGCTGCTGCACGAGCTCGTAGCTATTCCGTCGGTCTCCGGCGAGGAGGACCTCTGCGCCGAGCGGCTAATGGAGTACTTTGAGGCCGCTGGCCGCGAGGTCTGGATCGACGAGGTCGGCAATGTCCATGCGCCCGCCGACGACTCGGTGCTGCTGACTTCCCACATCGACACCGTTCCCGGGGACATCCCTGTGCGTATCGGCGCCGCCGAGGACACCGGGGAACCGGCGCTGTGGGGCCGGGGCAGCGTGGACGCTACCGGCTCGCTGGCGGCGATGGCCGTCGCCGCCGTCCGCGGCGGAGTCTCCTTTCTCGGAGTCGTCGGCGAGGAGGTCGACTCCCGGGGTGCCCGTCACGTCGTCGAAACCGGCCGTGAGGAGCCGGAGGCCGTTATCAACGGCGAGCCCTCCGGCTGGAACGGGGTGACGCTGGGCTACCGGGGACTGCTGGCGGGTACCTACGTCGCCACCAGCGAGTCCGGCCACACCTCCCGCCCGGAGAACAACGCCATCCAGGATGCGATGGACTGGTGGAGCCGCGTCGAGGCGGAATTCGAGGCCGACGAATGGCTCCCCGTGTTCGAACGGATCACCTGCAAGCCGGTCGCCGTCGAGGGCGGTACCTCTGAGGACGGGCTCTCCGTGGAGACGACGATGGACGTCCAGCTGCGGATACCCCCCTCACTCACCGTCGAGGAAGTCCGCGAGCGGGCCGACGGCCGGCTCAACGGCGGCACTGTCAGCTGGTACGACCGC
>CAZLOO010000256.1:0-4084 GCA_964561055.1 uncultured Halobacteriales archaeon | reverse complement strand
CGAAGTGGGTGCGGACGCCGTGCCAGCCGATCGGCATCGACGACGCTGTCGCCTACCTAAGTGGGGTTCTCGATGTCGAAGAGACCCGGGGCGGCGTATACGACATCGGCGCGCCGACAGTGTGGTCCTACGAGTCCCTACTGAAATTGACCGCCAAAGAGAAAGGGAAGCGTGTCCTGATTGTGCCGGTGCCGGTGATGTCTCCGGGGCTCTCTTCTCACTGGCTCCGACTGACAACGGACGTCCAGTACGCCATCGCCCGGCCGCTGGTCGAGAGTATGCGTAACCCCGTGATAGTTGACCCCGAGCGGGACCTGCAGTCGGTCGTTCCTATCGAGCAGACGCCGGTTGAGGTGGCGGTCCAGCAGGCGCTTGCAGAGGAGTGATCAGGGTGCCTCGGTGGAACTGTTCTCGACAGGTATTGACCGTCGCTGACGGAGGTCCACTAGATGGGTAGAATACTATATGCTGAAGCCCACTGGCGTCAAAGGATGGTCCTGACCACGGAGGAATCTATGAGCTGACGACGATTGAACTGCGGTATCTCGACGGGCGGCTGGACCCTGCGCTCATCGGGCGCTGGTCTATCGACCGAGCAGGCTCGGTCCGGATCGACAATAGTCGCGAACGAGACGTTCTGGCGGATCTCGTCGATTTCGATAGTGTATCTCGCGACGACGAACGTCTGGATCGGTGACCGCTCGATATTGGCAACCACTGAAGCTACTATACTGTCCACGACGGAGCGCCAGATGAGGACCATGACAACGCTTGACGTGACTGAACTGACGATCCCCGAGGTCCACCGACGCTACGGGGACGACGAGTTGACCTGTCGGGAACTCGTCGAACGCTACATCAAACGCATCGAGGCCTACGACCGGGACGGCCCAAAGCTGAACGCCATCATTACGATTAATCCACACGCAACCAAACGGGCGGCCGAACTGGATGAGGCATTCGCCGACGCCGGCCCGACGGGACCCCTTCACGGTATCCCGGTGGTGGTTAAGGACCAAGTCGAGACCGCCGACATCATCACTACGTTCGGTTCCGAGGCGTTCGCTGAGTACCGTCCGGCCGAGGACGCCACCCTGATTCGTCACCTGCGGGACGCCGGCGCGGTCGTACTGGCGAAAACGAACCTGCCGGACTGGGCGACCTCGTGGTTCGGCTACTCTTCGGTCATTGGGCGGACTAAGAACCCCTATGCGCTCGACCGTGACCCAGGCGGCTCCAGTAGCGGTACCGGCGCCGCGGTCGCTGCCAACTTGGGCACCATCGGTATCGGGGAGGACACCGGTGGATCCATTCGGCTGCCAGCCGCCTACACCAACCTCTTCGGTATCAGAGTCACGCCCGGGATTATCAGTCGGAGTGGGATGTCGCCGCTGGTCGCCTCACAGGACACTCCCGGGCCGATGACCCGGACCGCCGCAGAACTGGCGGCAGTCCTAGACGTCGTGGTCGGCTACGACGAGAGCGACGAGTACACGGCCGCCGCGGCGATGGCCGATGGCGAGGGGTACACCGACGCCCTGGATGCAGACGCGTTCGCGGACGCCCGCCTCGGCGTGCTCCGTGACGCGTTCGGCGATGACGACGATTCCGACGCGGCACCGGTCACTGAGCGAGTCGATGCTGCCATCGACACGATGGCGGACCTCGGTGCTGAGATCGTCGACCCGGTATCGATCCCGGACCTCGACGCCCATCTAGACGAGACCTCGCTGTACATCGCCCAGTCGAAACACGATCTCAACGCGTTCTTCACAGTCCGGGAGGACGCTCCGGTCTCGTCGGTGTCGGAGTTGTACGAGTCGGGCCAGTACCACGAGATCCTCGACCTGTTCATCGGCATCGCCGAGGAAGGGCCGGAGAAACCCGAGGAGTTTCCGGACTACTGGCGGAAGGTCGCCGCGCAGGCCGACTTCCTGCGGACCCTGCTCAAGTTGTACGCCGAGCATGAACTCGACGCGCTGGTCTGTCCGGACGTGCAGGTGATCCCCCCGCGGGCCGCGGTGATCGAGGCCGGTCAACTCGACACGCTCAGCTTCCCTACCAACACGGTTATTGCCTCCCAGAGCGGTTGCTGTGCGGTGTCGGTGCCGGCTGGGCTCACCGACGAGGGATCCCCCGTCGGCGTCGAACTGATCGGCAAACCCTACGATGAGGCGACGGTGCTCTCGCTGGCGTATGCGTTCGATGAGGCGACCGGTCTCCGGGAGCCTCCCGGGACCGCGCCGCCGCTGGACTGAGCGTCACTCACCGGTTTCGCCCTGCTCCTGACCTTCGACCCAGTTACGTCGAAGCCGATGTCGTCGAAAGGAATCAGGCGACGACATCACAGAAGGTACCGAGGGCGGCGGCCGCCTCGACGGCGGCGCTGGGGGGTCGTCACTCGGTTACTCAATACACTGCTGTTCCAGAAAATCTCGCGGGTTTAATATCGTCCCGGCAGTTACTGTCCTGATGGCAGACGCACACATCAGAGCCGTCCATTGTAGTCCCGATGCCCCGACCCTCACCGTGTCGGTCGGCGACACAACCCGGCGCGTCTCGTACGGCGAGGCGACGGATTATGTGACGGTACCCTCCGGCACGACCGAAGTCACCATTGACCCGACCGACGGGGACGAGCAAGTTCGAGACAGCGACGGCCGGCATGACTCGGGCGCAGCCCCGAATGCATCACCACGAGCGACCCCAACCGTCGAGACCGACCACTCACAGACGGTGCTTATAGTCGGATTCGCGCGGCAGAACTCACTGGAAACTATCACGCTTGAGGACGAATCGGGCGGCATCCGGTCGCAGTACGCCAAGCTTCGGTTCGTCAACGCCGTCCCAGATGCCCCGGCGCTTGATTTCCGCTTTGCTGATCCGGTTGTCGACGGCAACGAGGTCCTCTCCAGGAAGATCGCCTTCGGCGAGAACGGCACCTACCGGACCATCGACGCCGGGACACGCCAGTTTGACTTCGGCATCGACGCCAGGGATGGGTATCGGCAGGTTCTCACCGCTGAGAAGGCCTTCGAGAGCGGGCGGACATACACGGCGATCGCGTTGGGCCAGGACGAGTCCGGGGAGTATGACGTCCTGTTACTCGAGGACGCCCCCGTCGAGACGCCCATCAAATAATCGCTCCGATTGTGGCGCCCGATAGCGGCGCCGTGTATGGGACTCTCCCGGCCTCTTCTCTTTACTCCCCCGCCAGTCACAGATAGATGTGAACCAACGGAGGCAAATGAAGCAGTGAAACCTGAGAAGGTACTCTCTAACGATTCTTTGACTCAGGGGGTCGCCGCCGGATACATCGACACCATTGCTATCCGGTTCCAAGCTTTGCACGCGGATAACAGCCTCCATAGTTGACAGAATATCTTGATGTCTTCCGGGATTCGGTCGTTCACTGGGAGCGGCGGGACCAGGGGCTCTTGCGCATGAAAGACGAGTTCGCGGTCAAGGAGGTGCTCGAACGGTTCGAGAACACCGAATTCGTCCTCAGGCTGTGAGAGTCGCTTCCGGGGATCAAGCTGCTGTTCTCAGTCTGCCGGCGACTTCGCGGTGTCGCGTCCGAAGCGGACACGATCTCCCGACCCGTTCGCGCCGGTGTCGGCCTTGAGCACGGGCGCTCACGTGTCGGCCATCCCTTGCCGGGGGGTCGAGACGCGGATCGTCGTGCTGACGCGCGATGTCTCCGAGGGGACAAACGCGTCCGTGTCAACCGTCCGCGTCACGCCCGGCTGGACGGTCCCGACCTGGCAGGTACGGCTGGAGATGGATGTGCCGCCCACGTCGTAGAACTGGATGACTACGTCGACATCAACCGCCTCTCCTTCGTTGCCAACGGTGAGTTCCACCCGACCGAGCTGATTCCTAATCTCGTCCACGTCGACTTCGTTGCCCTCGCCGTCATAGAAGACGATGCGATCCAGGGTGACGTGATCGATGTCGCTGTCGATATACCGGAACAGCCCGTCGCTGATCTCCTCGTAGAGGTCGTCGCCCTCGGTTCCCTCCTGAAAGAGCGCGCCGATCGGGTTGAGACCGGCCCGTAGGTCGCTCGCGATCGTTCTCCGGT
>CAZLOO010000255.1:0-4092 GCA_964561055.1 uncultured Halobacteriales archaeon | reverse complement strand
ATCGTCCAGTGCCCGGAGTTGTGCGGCCGGGGGGCGATTTCGTTAATAAGCACGGTCGGATCTTCGCCGGGCCCAACAACCCGGTCGGGATCGACGCCCTCGACATGGAACATCTCGATACCGAACACCCCGCGGCCGTCGAGCGCCTCCAGCACGGACAGTGCCACATCGCGCGCCTCCTCGCGGACCGGTTCCGGACAGCGCGCGGGCGTCACCGACTCTCGGAGGATCTGTTCGCGGTGGATCGTCTCGGTAACGGGTAACGCGGCCCGCTCGCCGTCGCCGCGGACGCCCATCACCGCCAGCTCCCGCTCGAAGGGGAGCAGCGCCTCGACCATAGCGGCGTCGTCAGGTACCTCGCCGGCGTGGCCGGTTGCCTCCGTCAGCGCGGCTGCCGCGTCCTCGGCCTTCTCGACGGGGACGTTCCCCCGGCCGTCGTAGCCGCCGCGGCGCGCCTTTACCATCAGCGGGTAGCCAAGTTCCTCGCCGGCCGCACGGACGTCATCGGCCGAACTGACCGCCCGGTACGCCGGGACGGGTGCGAACTCCGCAATCGTCTCGGTCTCGATCAGCTTGTCCCGCGTTGTCCGGAGTGTCTCCGGGTGAGGATGAACCGGCGTGTCAGTGGCCTCACCCGCGGCCGCCAGCAGATCAGGGTCCGCCAACTCTATCTCGTAGGTGAGAACGTCTGTGCGCTCGGCCAGCGCCTCCACGGCCTCGGCGTCCTCGAACCCCGCCGCGACCGTGTCGCGGACCACCGGCGCCGCCGGCGGGTCGGGTGTCGGGTCCAGTGCCACCACCTCCACGCCGAGCGGGCCAGCGGCCTCGCCCAGCATCCGGCCGAGCTGCCCCCCGCCGACGACGCCGACGGTGGGGCCAGGTGTCGACAGCTCCATACGGCAGAGTGTGGCGCCGCTGGGCAAAAGGCTCCCTACTCCTCCCGGAGATCTCTCTCCTCCAGCCGATCTCGGTCGATGAGGAACACGACCGGCGTGTCCGTCGTCCGGATGCGCTTGATGCTGGCCTCGTAGCCGGGGAACCGCTCCTGTAGTTCCTCGGGAGCCGCCAGTGACGTCTTGGACTCGCCGCCGTCCACCTGGACGTCCCGCTCGGCCTTCGCTATCACCACCGGCGGCGCCGGTTCGTCGGCCGCCGGCAGCGCCGCGCTGCTGCGCGCGCAGTCGACGGACGCGTCGCTGGCCGTGTAGTACCACGGCAGCGGGAGCGCGTTGAACCACTCCGAACAGGCCGGGTAGTACTGGCTGGTGTCCGGCGGGTCCTCTTTCACCATGAACGAGCCGTACAACAGCACGTCCGTCCCTTCGCCGTCTGCCAGCCGGCCCATCGCGGCCATCTCCGGCTGGATGTCGTCTTTTGGCTGGGCGTACTGGACGACGCTGTTGTCCGGCGAGGTAGGGTTCAGATACACTACCGACAGCGAGGACCAGCCGACGACCGCGACCACGAGCACCAGCACCACCGCCGCGAGGCCGACCCCGGTGCCGTCGTCGTCCTGGAAGGCGTCATGGCCCCAGCGGACGACGTGGCCCACCCCGACGGCCGCCGGGATGGCCATCGGGGCGGCGACGTGGATCACGGTCCAGTTACCGGCACCGGCCTGGTCGACGACCGCGGGGTAGCCCAGGAAGGAGGCCAGCGCCCAGTAGAACCCCACCATCACCAGCGGTCGCGGCTCGTCGGCGGCGTACCGCTCAATCAAGAAGCCGCCGATGCCGGCGACGCTCACCGCTAACGCGCCGGTGACAGTGTCCTCAACCATCTCGCCGAGATAGCGGGTGTAGACGGACTCGCTGAGATCGCTGTCGATCCAGGTACCGTAGTACTCCTGGGCGGACCCGATCAGCGCCTCGTTTAGAACCTCCGGCAGAACTCCCGGGGTGACCGCGACCTGGTTGAGGCCGACCCCGCCAGGCACGGCCGTCCGGGGGGCATACATGTACACGATGACACCGAGAAACAGCACTAGACCGGCGAGTACGCCCGGGAGCACGCGGCGCACGCCGCGGGCGGCCCGCTCGATATCGGCGACGAACACGTCCGTCCAGTTCCCGCGGGCGGTGATCGGCGCGGTCCCGCCGTCGGCGCTGGCCGGCGTCCGATAGCGCGAGACGTACAGCCGCGCATCGAACAGCAGTACCACCCCACCGAGCCAGCACAGAACGTACAGCAGGGCGTTCTCCTTAACAGTGAACCCCAGTCCGGTAAAGAAGAATCCGGCGGCGACGTGGCGGCTCAGGCCAGTATCCACCGCCCGGACCAGGAAGGAAAAGGCGGTAAACATGAACGCTGCAATCATCAGGTCGCCGCGCATGAACCGGGAGTAGTACAGCAGAATTGGGGAGAACGAGAGGAACGCCGCAAGTGCTACCGTCTCGACGGGCCGCAGCCGGTCTCGCAGCAGCAGCACCGACAGCGGCAACAACCCCCCGATAGCCGCGGGAACGATCCGCATCGTGTAGTCGTTGGGCTCCAGAACTCCGAACAGCAGGCGGTTCGCGTGGTGAATGAACGGGCCGTGGATGATGGCGCGGTACTCGAAGGCGCCGGTGCGGAGGTAGTCCAGTATCCAGTAGCCCACCCGGGCTTCGTCCCAATGGGCCGGGCGGTCGCCAAGGCCGACGAACCGGGCAAGAAGCGCCAGTACCGCCACGGCCGCCACCGCCGCGTAGAGGCGTCGCCGGTCCGCGAGGAGAGCTATCTCCGGGTCGCCGCTCATTGGTTGGCCCTTGCAGAGAGTGCTTAGAGGTTTTGCGGTTCACGTGCCGGGAGCGGTAGCCCTTTTACCGCCGCTCGCCACCCCCGGAGTATGGTAGAACTCGGTCTGGTCGTCGCGCAGTTCGATAAAGAGGGGAGCGTCGTCCCTCGAATGGAGGAGGCCGCCCGATCGGCGGCCGCCGACCGCGGGGCGGAGGTTGTCGCCACGCTGTCGGTGCCGGGAACGTTCGACACGCCGCTTGCGGCCGATCGGCTCGCACGCCGGGAGGACATTGACGCCGTCGCGGTGCTCGGCAACATCGTCACCGGTGATACGGATCACGACCAGGTGATCGGTCACACCGCCGGCCGGCAGCTGTCGTCGGTGTCGGTCGAGCGGGACACGCCGGTCACCTTCGGCGTGACCGGCCCTGACCAGAGCGCAGCTGAGGCCGTTGAGCGCGTCGAGTGGGGCGCGCGGGCCGTCGACAGCGCTGTTGAGCTGGTTGAGGAGTACGAGACCGTGGAGGAACGGGGGGTGTACGAATGACCCGATTCGCCGACCGCGTCACCCGCATCGAGCCTTCGGCGACGGTGGCGGTGAGCAACCTCGCCAGCGAACTGGAGGCTGAGGGCGTCGATGTTGTGGACCTCAGCGTAGGCGAGCCGGACTTCCCCACTCCGGAGGTGGTAGTCAGAGCCGCGGAAGCCGCGATGGAAGCCGGCCACACTGGCTACACCCCCTCGAACGGTATCCCCGAGCTGCGGGAGGCCGTCGCCGGAAAGCTCGGCCAGCGGGGGCTGGACTACGACCCCGACCAGGTGCTGGTCACCCCGGGCGGGAAGCAGGCGCTATTCGAAACGTTCCAGGCGCTGGTTGACGAAGGCGACGAGGTCGTCCTGCTCGACCCGGCGTGGGTGTCCTACGAGGCGATGGGCCGCATCGCGGGCGCCGACCTCACCCGCGTTGACCTCACCCCACACGAGTTCCAGCTTGAGCCCGCTATCGACGAACTGGCCGAGACCGTCACCGACGAGACGAAGCTGTTGGTGGTCAACTCCCCGAACAACCCCACGGGGGCGGTGTACTCCGACGCCGCCCTCCAGGGAGTGCGGGACATCGCCGTCGAGCACGACGTCCACGTCATTGCCGACGAAATCTACGACCGTATCGCCTACGGCGTTGAGCCGACTAGCCTCGGCAGCCTGGAGGGGATGGCCGAGCGGACAATAACGCTCAACGGCTTCTCGAAGGCGTACTCGATGACGGGCTGGCGGCTGGGCTACATCGCCGCGCCCGAGGACGTCATCGGCCAGGCCGGGAAGCTCCAGAGTCACTCGGTGACCTGCGCCACCAACTTCGTCCAGCACGCCGGT
>CAZLOO010000254.1:0-4109 GCA_964561055.1 uncultured Halobacteriales archaeon | reverse complement strand
CCTCGCCGTAGCCGACGCGGTTGTCCATCTCGGCGCGCTCGTACACCGCCTGCTTGTCGGCGTTCTCGGTGTCAGCCATGCGGCGTAGCTCGCTCCCTACCGACTAGGCTCTTTCGCCGCACCCCCAGGCACACCAACGGCTATACTCCCCCGTGAGGAAGGTCGTTCATGCGACTCGACGGCAAGACGGCACTGGTGACGGGTGCGAGCAGAGGTATCGGGCGGGGCATCGCCGAGGCACTCGCGGACGCGGGAGCGGCCGTGGCGGTCAACCACCCGCCAGACGAGGCTGGGACCGCCGAGACGGTCGTTGCGAGCATCGAGGAGTCCGGCGGCGAAGCCGTCGCCCTGGAGGGTGACGTCAGCGACGCCGACAGCGTCCGGTCGATGGTCGAGCGCTTCGAGGAGATGTTCGGCCCAGCGGACGTGTTGGTGAACAACGCCGGCATCCTCCGACAGTCGCCGCTGATCGAGATGCCCGTCGAGCAGTGGGACGAGGTGATGAGCGTCGACCTTCGGGGGGTGTTCCTCGTCAGTCGGTTCGTCGTCCCGGGGATGGTCGAACAGGGTGAAGGCCGGGTGATCAACGTTGCCTCCCAGCTGGGGTTCAAAGGCGCCGAGGAACTGACCCACTACTGCGCCGCCAAGGGCGGGGTAATCACGTTCACCCGCTCGCTCGCGCGGGAGGTGTCCCCCGAGGTGACGGTCAACGCTATCGCCCCCGGGCCAATCGAGACGGACCTGCTGGACGACATTACCGAGGAGTGGCGCGAACGCAAGGAGGCGGAGCTACCGATGGGGCGGTTCGGCCGGGTCGATGACGTCGCACCGACAGCGGTGTTTCTCGCGAGCGACGCGGGAAAATACTACACCGGTCAGACGCTCAGCCCGGACGGCGGCGACGCGATGCACTGACCCGACGTGTGACCGGGTCGCGAGTGTGACCGACCCACGAACGTTTATACTTGAGCGGGCGATGCGGTGAGACAGATGGCAACCGGAACCGGTGACTCCGCGACGGGGCGGCCCAATCGCTCGCTGCTGGCGTCGCTGACAGAGCGGCTCAGTGTCAAGCGGCTGCTCGTGGCGTACTTCGTGGCGATCGCCCTCTACGTGTACGCGCCGATGCTGTCGGTGATCGCGTTCTCGTTCAACGAGGGGGGTCTCTCCTTCCCGTTCCAGGGGGTCACACTTGAACCGTACAGCGTCCTGCTCGCGAACGACTCGATGATCGCCGCGGTCACCCGCTCGTTGAAGCTCGCACTCGTAGTGACGGTGATTACCACCGTACTGGCGACGGCGACGGCGCTGGCGTACCGCTACGATTTCAGGGGCCAGCGTGCGGTGCTGTTCCTGCTAATCCTCGGCATCATCACGCCCGGAATCACCTACGGCGTCGGGGCGACCCTGTTCCTCAACGAGGTTACCGGCCTGAGCAAGGGGCTGTGGCTGGCGACCCCGGTCCACGTGGTCTGGACGCTCCCGTTCGCGGTGATCGTCCTGTTGGCGGGGTTCCCGCCGACCCTGGCCGAGAACGAGGAGGCAGCCCGGGTAATGGGTGCCGGCCGCTGGACCACCTTCCGGGAAATCATCCTCCCGCAGATCGCCCCCACTGTGCTTGGCGCGGCGGTGTTCGCGTTCACCCTGTCGTACAACGAGGCCACTCGTGGGCTGTTGCTGCTGGGCAGCGAGAACACGATGCCGATCGAGGTGTTCTCCATCGCCGCCGGCGTCGCAATCGAGCAGTACCTGTTCGCATTGGGCTCGCTCACCACCATCGTCTCGACGGTGTTGCTGGTGGTCGCCGGCGCACTGGTGATCTACGGCGGTCAGATCACCAGCTGAGGCCCGCAACGGCCGCTTACTCTCCTATCCACTTGGCGGCCCGCTCGGTGTCCATCACCGCCGCGCCGATGCCCCGAAGCTCCTCGACACCGCGCTCGTAGGTCCCCGAGGTGGCGTCCGGGACGAACACGAGCCGGTAGTCGCGCTGGCTCGCCCCGTAGGCCGTTGTCCGGGGGCAGTTGGGGAAGTTACAGCCACAGACGACCACCGTGTTCACGCCGAGGGCCCCGAGATGCTCGTCCAGCGGCGTCCGGAAGAACGCGCTCCAGCGGGGCTTGTACATATACCACTCGTCGTCGCCGACGGGCTGGAGCTCGCCGGCTAGCAGCCGCTCGTCGTCCAGCCGGGTGTCGGGGGAGGGCCGCAGTCGCTCGACCAGCTGGGCGCCGTCCGTGCCCGGCTGGACGGGGGCGTCCCCAGACTTGACGGCGCCGCGGCGACAGCGGTCGACGTTCGACCCGTCGGTCCGGTAGAGCCGGACGACGTGGATGACGGGGGCACCATGGTCACGGAACGCCTCGACTAACCGTCCCATCCGGGGGACCACCTCAGCCGTGCCGGCGACCTCCGCGGGCGCCCCCGGTAGGGTGAAGTCGTTCTGCGTGTCGATGGTGAGCAGGGCCGCGCGCCCGGGATCGGGACGAACGTGCTCGTCGAGGCTCTCGACGGCCATGCCCGCCACACCGCCCAGCCGGTGAAAAGCGTTCGGCCCTCCGGTCACCCCTCCCGGACGGTCACCGACAGCGCCCCCTCTTGGAGGGTGCGCTCCTCCAGCGCCCGCAGGCGCTCGCGGTCGGCCTCCAGAGTGGCGACGTGGTTACCCGCTAACTCTCCGGCAGGGCTCTTGAAGCAGGTCGGCCCGCAGGCCAGCAGAATCTCCTGTTCGTTGCGGTAGCCCGGATACAGCAGCACGTCCCCCCGCGAGGGGTAGACGGTGTGGTTCTCTCGAGGGACCTCTGGCAGGTCCACCTCGTCGATATTAATCCAGACGGAGTGGCCGCTCCAGCGCACGTGCAGCAGGTCCGACTCGTGAGGGAGCATCCCCCGGAGCGCGGCCACCGACTCGGGGGCCTCGTTGGCCAGCAGTTCCCCAGACAGCACCGGCTCGTCTTCAACCTCAATCTCTACCCGGGTCATCAGTGGCAGGTCCACCCCCCATCGACACTGAGTACCGTGCCGGTGACGAACTCGCTCTCATCGCTGGCGAGAAACAGTGCCGCGTCGGCGACGTCCTCGGGCTCACCGAACCGAGGCCAGGGGGTCTCGTTCTCCCACTCGGCGATCACCTCCGGGTTGTTGCGCCGCCACTCCACGTTCTGAGCGGTCTTTATTACCCCGGGCGCGAGCGCGTTAACGTTCACCTCGTCGCCGGCGTAGTCGATTGCCATCTGGCGGGTGAGGTTCGATACAGCGCCCTTTGAGGCGCAGTAGGCGGCGCTCTGGCCGCCCCCGACCAGCCCGAAGATCGACGAGAGGTTGATGATCTTGCCGCTGGACTCCCGCAGCGCCGGGATGGCCGCCTTGCTGCAGAGGAACGTCCCCCGGGTGTTCACGTCGAGGATGTCGTCCCAGTCCTCGACCGGCGTCTCGTGGGCGCGGTATTGGTAGTAGATGCCAGCGTTGTTCACCAGCACGTCCAGCCCGCCGAACGTCTCGACGGCGTGCTCGACCGCGGCCTCGGCCTGAGCCGGGTCGGAGACGTCGCACTCCACGAACTCGTGGGCGGCACCCGCGTCCCGAAGCTTCTCGAACACCGAGGTCTCTTCCTCCAGTTTCGGCTCCCGCCGGACGTCCGCGACGACCACTGACGCCCCCTCCTCCCCGAATCGAGCGGCGATGGCATTACCGATACCGGAGCTCGCGCCAGTGACGAGCGCGACCGTCCCCTGTAGACGTGACATGGTCCACGGCTCCACGGGCGGGAGTAAAACCCTACCGCTGGCTCAGCCCCGGAGGAGGCGCGAGGCAGGAAGATGTCGAAAATGTATCAGCCGTACAAGACATATGTCGTCGATATCCTGGGAGAACTAATGGATTACCGCCCGATGGGGAAGGAAAATAGGGGAAGGTATAAGAACCGCCGGCCGGCATGTAACCGCATGCCAGACGGCATAAACAGGCGCAACTTCATGACTCGTGCCGGCGCAGCGACGGCAGCAGTCGGGCTGGCTGGCTGTACCGGCGGAGACGGCGGCGGAGACGGTGGCGACGGCGGAGACGGCGGCGGAGACGGTGGCGACGGCGGAGACGGCGGCGGAGACGGT
>CAZLOO010000253.1:0-4139 GCA_964561055.1 uncultured Halobacteriales archaeon | reverse complement strand
AGCACGTGCTCGATGTGAACGTCCGGGGGGTGTGGTACGGCACCCGGGCGGCGCTACCCCACCTGAAAGAGCAGGGATCGGGCAGCGTCGTCAACATTGCGTCGCTGGCCGCGCTATACGGGCTTCCCCTGCAGGCAGTGTACTCGCTAACGAAAGCGGCCGTGCTGAACTTCACCCGCGCGGTTGCCGCCGAGGCCGGCCGGGACGGTGTGCGGGCTAACGCCGTCTGTCCGGGGTTCGTGGACACGGAACTCGGCCGGCAATACTTCCAGAGCCGGTCGGACCCGAAGGCTGCCCGCGAGCAGATGATTGCGAAATACCCCCTCGGACGGCTGGGCGAACCGGAAGAAGTCGCCGACGCCGTGGCCTTCCTCGCCAGCGAGGAGGCATCCTGGATTACCGGCCACGGGCTCGTCGTCGATGGCGGCTACTCGGCGGCATAGCTGTCGGGGTTTTTATCTCCGGCGGGACAGTCGTCAGTATGGACAAGGAAGCGCTGGTCGCCCCCTCGGAGCAGCTACTCCGAGTGGTGGAGATCATTGCGGCGTACGTGCTCGTGGCGTTGTTCGCCATCGGCGTATTCGACCTGCTCGTTATTCTGGTAGACCTCGTCGTCTCGGGAGCTATCTTCGACCCAGACGCCGGTATCGGGCAGATTATCGCTATCGTCGACCGGGCGCTGCTGCTGTTCATTATCGTCGAAATCTACCAGACGGTCGTGGCCTACACCCGGGACGAGAGCGTCGTTCGGATCGTCATCGTAGCGGCGCTGATTGCCGTCTCCCGGAAGATAATCAGCTTCGATACCAGCGCGGCGCCAGAGGATCTACTGCTGTCGGCAGTGGCGTTCGCCATCCTCCTGGCGGCGGTGGTGGTCGCGCTGTACGTTGTGCGCGTGACCAGCCCGTCCGACGAGAAGGTGTCGGTCCCGGAGGGGCGCAGTCGGGAGCCGATCGAGCGGCAAGACTGAGCCGACTCAGCGCCGGCGGAGCGCGAGCAGGCCGCCCAGCGCGACCATCGCTAGCACCGCCGCCAGCGGAGTGAACCCGGGCAGCCCGATACCGCCGGCCGGCGTCCCACGGACGGTCGTCGTGGTCGGCTCGGTCGTCGTCGAGGTCGCCTCCCGGACGCCCTCAACGGTGACAGTCGCGCTCAGGTCGCCGTCGGTGACCCGTATCTCCCGCTGGCCGGTCTCCTCGATGGGGATGCTCGCCACTCCACGCTCGTCGGTGGTAGCGACCTGCTGGCCGCCGACTGCGACCGTTGCCCCCTCGACGGGATTGCCATACTCATCGACGACATCGATGCGGACCCTCTCGCCGGCGACAACCCGGTCGTTGGTGACCGACACGTTCAGCGCCGGCTCGCGGCGCAACAGCAGTCGAACGGTAGTGCCGCCCTCGCTGACGTAGATGTCCGTGCGGTTAGCAACGTACCCCTCCTTCGAGGCGGTGACGGGGAAGCCGGTGTTCACTGGGAGACCGAGGCTGGCGGTGTTGCTGTCGCCGGTGCGGATCGTGGCACGATCCGCGACGTCGATGGTGACGTCGGTCAGCCGCCGCTGGTCCTCGGTGCCGCCGTCGAACACCCGGAACGTCACCTGCTCGGAGCCCTCCTCGAGGACGATCCGCTTGGAGACGTCACCGTCCACCTCAAGATCGGTGCTGTTGACGTAGTGGCCGTTCTTCAAACCGACCAGCCTGTAGCTTCCCTGTTCGAGAGAGTCGACCGTCACTCGGCCGTCGGAGCCGGTGGCGACGCGGGTGACCTCGCGACCGTCCTCGCGTACGACCACGGCCGCCTCCTCGAGGGGCTCACCCTCCGTGTTCTCCACCTGGAGGGTAGCGCTGCCGGCTGGGCGGACCTTGACGGTGAGCGACTGGCCGTCGGCGTCGTTGAGCACGTATGGGAAGTTGCGGGCGTACGTGTCGTCGCTGACGGATATCTCCACGCGAGCACCCTGCGGAACATCGAGGAGCGCCTGCCCGTTGGACTTGGTCGTCTCGGTATCCTGGCCGCCGTCCCAGGTAGCCGTCAGCTCAGCGCCCTGGACGGGTGTACCGGCCTCCGTCTCGACGGTGACCGTCAGCGTGGTCTGTTCCTGGCCGAGTGCCGTCCCGATGGGCGCGACGACGGCCCCGATAACGAGGAGGGCAGTGAGGGAGACGGCGTTGCGCATACTCCGAGCCATGACGAGCCTGCACAAATGCCTACCGGCCTCACCGACGGTCCCGCTCGCGGTCCATCGCGGTGATGGTCGCCTCTATCTCCGCGGGGGTCGTCGTCAGCAGCGGGCCGGGGGTGGTCCGGCACAGGGTCGCCGCAGCTACCCCGATCGCGAGCGCGCCGTCGGCGTTGTCTCCGCTGGCGAGTCGCGCCAGGAAGGTCCCGGCGAACGCGTCGTGGGCACCGGCGTGGTCCACCGGGTCCGTCCTCACGGCCTCCCGCTCGTGGACGGTCGACCCCTCGACGACCACCGCCCCGCGCTCCCCGCGGGTGACCGCGACGGTGTCGAACTCGTGGTTGGCGGCCACACTGTGAGCCATCTCCCGGGCGGTGCCTTCCCGGTCGAGTACCGCCTCCAGTTCGCTCTCGCGGGCAACCAGCGTGTCCGCCGCCGGGAACAGCTCCTCGGCTATCTCGCGGGCGGCGTCGGCATCCTGACTGCTCTCGGCGAAGCCCAGCCCGAACGCCGTCACGTCCTCAGCACCGACCGATTCCGACAGCAGCGACGCGCAGGCCCGGGCCGTCTCCTCCGACCGGGCGGCGGTCGCGCCGGTGGTGTAGAACGCGTCGGCGCCGCGCACCTGCTCCAGCGGGAGCCGGTCCGGATCGATGTCTGCGATGGCCGATCCGCTGGCGTCCTCGATGGTGCTGTCTCCCCGGGGGGCGCTCCCACGCTCGGCGAAGCGTATCCCCTGGCGGCCCTTCCCAGACAGGCAGCCGATGCTCACCCCACGCCTGCGTACCGCCGCCTCCACTCGCCGGCCAAGCGGCGAGTCGGCCACCTTCGATAGCCATACTGCCGGTGTTCCGAGCGCTGTGGCCGCGACGGCGGCGTTACTCTCCGGCCCCGTCGCGGTGACGTCGAACCGGTCCGCGTCGGCGATTCGTCCTCGTCCCGGGGGTGACAGTCGCAGCGATGTCGCCCCGAACGTGACAAGCCCCATACCCGTCGTTCGGAGCGTGGCTCCTTATACTCGATTGCCGGTGCCGAGGAGTTTTGGGGCCGCCCGCGGTCCTATCGATATGGGCCTCTTCGGTACCAGCGGCATCCGTGGGCCGGTCGGAGAGACGGTGACCGCCGACCTCGCGCTCCGAGTCGGACGGGCGGTCGGTACCGGTGCCGACAGCGTTCTCCTCGGGCGTGACGCCCGCTCGACCGGACCGGCGCTGGCGGACGCCTTCGCCGCCGGCGCCCGCGAGACTGGCGCAGACGTGCTCGACGCCGGCATTGCGGCCACGCCGACTGTCGCCCGTGCCGTGGAGTGGTTCGACGCTGACGCGGGCTGCGTGGTCACCGCCAGCCACAATCCGCCCCCGGATAACGGCCTGAAGCTGTGGGGCCCGGATGGCGCCTTCGGCGCTGAACGGCGCGAGAGAGTAGAAGCGCGCGTCAAGCAGGGGGTCGATCCTGTCGTCTGGGATCAACAGGGCGAGCGCCGCGAGATAGACGCCCGACAGCGACACGTGGACGCGCTGGCCGGGGACGCCGCCATCGAGACGCCGCCAACGGTCGTCGTGGACCTCGGCAACGGCGTCGGCGGCGTGGTCATCGACGCCCTCGACGCGCTGGGCTGCCAGATTGAGACGCTGAACGCCCAGCCGTACGGCCGGTTCCCCGGCCGCCCCAGCGAGCCGACCGCCCAGCACTGCGGGTCGCTGTGTGCCCTCGTCGGTAACACGGACGCGGACCTCGGTATCGCCCACGACGGGGACGCCGACCGTATGATGGCTGTCGCTGACGACGGGACGTTCGTTTCAGGCGACGCTCTGCTGGCGATACTGGGGGCGAGCGTCGCGAGTGAGGGCGAGCGGGTGGCGATGCCCGTTGATACGAGCCTAGCGGTTGAGGACCACCTTACCGAGCGGGGTATCGGCGTCGAGCGCACCCCCGTCGGCGACGTCCACGTCGCGGC
>CAZLOO010000252.1:0-4152 GCA_964561055.1 uncultured Halobacteriales archaeon | reverse complement strand
AGTCGAACGCCGACAGGTCGACTGTGTTGCCGACCACGTGGACTGTGTCCGGGTCAGCACCACAGTCCTCAAGATAATGCTCCCGTCCCTCCTCGACAGGCGTGAGCACCGCGTCGGCATCCATCGCGGCCCGCTCGGCGGCCTCGATCCGGGTTATCGGCCGTAGCAGACGGGCCCGGAACCGGTCGAGCCAGGATTTCTCGGCGCGGTACTGCCGGACGGCGGCCGGGTAGTTCTCGTGGAGATCGGCCACCAGCCGAAGGCCCCGCTCGCGGGCCACCCGCATGGCGGTGCCAACCAGCGGCAGGTCATGGACGTGGAGCACGTCCACCGCCTCCTCAGCGGCGAACCGGTCGATGCGGCGGTACCAGAGCGGCGCGAACGACCGGAACAAGTAAAACGCACGGTTGACCGCCCGGGCAGGGAGCGGTTGAGCGGTCCACTGGAAGCGATGGACGTCGAGGGCCTCGACGGTTTCTCGTTCGGGGTCGTCCGTGTCCCCGAGACAGAGCAGCGAGAGGTCGTGCTCGTCGGCCAGCGCTCGGGCCTCCTTCCGGACACGCACGTCCGGAGGATACGACCCCTCCAAGACCATGCCCACATTCACGCCAGCCGCTCCAGCGTTGCAATGATTCGCTCGCCGGCGTTCCCGTCGCCGTACAGCTCCGGGTGGCCAGTCATCGCCGCGCGGGCGTCGTCGTCGGCTAGCAGACGGTCCAGCCGCGGGCCGAGGTCGGCTGGCTCGACGAGCTCGTTTACGCCGGCCTCCACGGTTTCTGGACGCTCGGTGTTGGGTCGCACCGTCAGGCAGGGCACCTCCAGTACCGAGGCCTCCTCCTGGACGCCGCCGGAGTCGGTCACCGCGACGCGGGCGCTGGCCAGCAGGTGGAGGAAGTCCAGGTAACCCAGCGGCTCGCAGAGCGTCAGCGACTCCGATGGCTCCCAGCCCGCGGCGTCCAGCGCCGCCTCCGTCCGGGGGTGTGCCGGGAGGATTACCGGACGGGCGGCCGCGTCGAGTGCTTCCGCGATGGCGACCAGCCGATCCGGGTCGTCCGTGTTCGCCGGCCGATGAACGGTGGCCGCGACGTACGCCTCAGGGGCGAGATCGAACCGCTCCAGCACCGACGAGCGGTTGGCCGCCAGCGGAGCGTGCTGGCGACAGGCGTCGACGACGGTATTGCCGACGACGTGGAGTGCAGCGTGGTCGTCGACGGCCTCGCGCTCGAGGTTGCGCCGGGCCTCCTCCGTGGGGGCGAAGGCGATGTCCGCGACGTGATCAGCGAGCACGCGGTTCACCTCTTCCGGCATCGACCGGTCGAAGCTTCGCAGGCCCGCTTCCACGTGGGCGAACGGCGTCGGCAGTTTCGACGCGGCGATTGCCGTCGACAGCACGGCATTCGTGTCGCCGACCGCCAGCACGGCCGCGGGACCGCGCTCCCGGAGGGTGCGCTCGATGCCGGCCAGCGCGCCGGCGGTCTGTTCGGCCTGGCTGGCGCTGCCGACGCCGACGTTCTCGTCGGGTGGCGACAGTTCCAGCGCCTCGAAGAAAGTACCGCTCAGTTCGGTGTCGTAATGCTGCCCGGTGTGAACCAGGTGAACGTCGAACCGCCCCTCGGCCGCCCGGAGCACGGGGGCCATCTTGATGATCTCCGGACGGGTGCCCACCACCGCCGCCAGCTCCTCCATGTACGAACCCGCCGTGGCGGACACGTAGGTCTTTCTGCCCGGCAGTGGACTCATTAGCGTGACGCCACTCGTCAGCGTGTGACACGACCACATCCGGGCGAGACGGCCGAGACAGCCGAGCTACGGGAGCTCGCTCGCGAGGTAGCCGCGGAGTTCGACGACGGCTACTGGCGCGGGGTGAACCACGCTCATCGCGAGCCGACGGCGTTCTGGGACGCGCTGGCTGACCGGAACCTGCTCGGGATCACCGTCCCCGAGGCGTACGGCGGCCGCGGGCTCGGGCTGACGGAGCTGTGTGCAGTTGTCGAGGAGCTGGTCGCCGAGGGCTGTTATGGCGCGGAGATGCTGTACGTCGTGACGGTGGTGTTCGGCGGCGTCACCCTCACCGAGAACGGGAGCGAAGCCCAGAAGGAAGCGATGCTGGAGCCACTGGTAGAAGGGGAGCTGAACTTCTGCATGGCGCTGACCGAACCAGACGCCGGCCACAATGCGCCGAATATGGACGTAACCGCCGAGCGGACCGGTGACGGCTACCGTGTGAACGGCCGGAAGCGCTGGTGTTCCGGCGCCGCCCGCGCTGACCGGATGCTGCTGGTCGCGCGCACCACGCCGAAGGAGGAAGTCGAGCGCCGCACGGAAGGGATCACCCTGTTCGTCACGGACCCCTCAGGGGACGGCATAGAGATAACGGAGATAGACACCGGCATCCCCACCCCGGAGCGCTCCTACGAACTGACTTTTCACGACCACCACGTGCCGGCCGACGCCGTCATCGGGACGGAAGAGTTCGGGCTGTACCACCTGTTTGAGACAGTCAACCCCGAGCGACTTGTCACCGCCGCCGGCGCGGTCGGGGTGGGGCTGAACGCACTGGACCGAGCGATGGCGTACGCCCGCGAGCGCGAGGTGTTCGACGCCCCCATCGGGAGCCACCAGGCGATCCAGCATCCCATCGTGGACAGCTACAGCCGGCTCCAGGGGGCAAAGCTACTGGCAGGGAAGGCCGCCGCGATGGTGGATAGCGGCGAGTCCTGGAAGGAGGCCAGCGGCTGGTCGAACATGGCGAAGCTCCGGGCCACCGAGGCCGGCCACGAGGCGACGGATGTGGCCGTTCAGACGATGGGCGGTAACGGCGTCACCGTCGAGAGTACAGTCATCGACCTCTGGAAGGGGTCGCGCTTGGGCCGCATCGCCCCCGGCTCCAACGAGATGATGCGCAACCACATCGCCGAACATCACCTCGACCTGCCGCGGTCCTACTGAGCGGGCTACTCCTCGTCGAACCCGCCGAAGCCGCTATCGAACGGCCGTCCTCGCCCCTCCCAATTCTCCACGCCGGGACAGCCGTGGTTCTCCGGCAGCCGGCAGTCGCGGCAGAATTGCCGCTCGCAGTACGAACACTCCCTGTCGGCGTCGAGCGACCGCCCGCACTTGCTGCACATTCCCATGCACCACTCCTGGGAGTGGAGACTCAAAAACTCCCGCCCCGTCAGTGCCCCTCAACAAGCCGGCGGAGCTGCTCGGGCGGCACCGCGCCCCGGGCTGCGTAGCCGTCATAGGCGAACGTCGGCACCCCCCTGACGCCCTGGCTCGCTGCCGCCTCAAAGCGCTCGCGCACCGCCTCCCGGAGGTCCTCGTCCCCGAGCGCCGCCCTCACCTCGCTCCCCTCGACGCCCGCCTCGCCCGCGAGCTCCACCAGCACCGACTCGTCGCCGATGTCCCGGCCGTCCGTCCAGAGCGCCTCGAAGACCGCCTCGTCGAACGCCAGCCAGGTGTCGTACCCGTAGTTTTCCCGGAGGTGGTAGGAGACGATCTGCGCCGCTAAAGAGTCGACTTCCCTCGCAATATCGAGCTCCATCTCGACGTCGTACTGCTCGGCCAGCCGGCGGACGTTCTGTCTGGCCTGCTCGAAGTACTCCTCGTCCTTTCCGTCGTCGACGGAGTGGTCAATGCTCCCGTCCGGACGACGCTTCTGCGACCGGAGGTCGAACGGGTGCCAGTCGATGCGCAACGGTTCCTCGCGCTCAGCCTGGTACTGTTCCAGGGAAGCCCGCCCGAGATAGCAGAACGGGCAGACGTAGTCCGAGTATACCGTCAGTGTGCTGTCGTTATTCGCGTCATCCATGCCCTTCCAAAGGGTCCCGCGGGCAAAAGCAGGGTGACTCGGGCGGGGTAATTAAGCGCGCGGGCACCGATGCGGGCTCATGACCTGCCCGTTCTTGGAGTACCGCGCCTCCGACGGCGAGCGGTCGTTTACCACCGAGCGCGCGTACTGCGCGGCCGTCGAGTCGTTCGTCCAGCCGATGCGCGCAGACATCTGCAACGACCGCTACGACCTCGAGCACGCGACTGACTGCGAGATCTACCGCCAGCACGCCGAACCGTGAGCTACGAGGACTACCTCAGGGGCGAGCCCGTGATCCTGACGGTCGCGCTCACCGGTGGAGTCCACGGTAAGGAGGCGAA
>CAZLOO010000251.1:0-4166 GCA_964561055.1 uncultured Halobacteriales archaeon | reverse complement strand
GCGAGACCCACGAGGAGACCTTCGAAACCGACGGCATCTACCAGTACTTCTGCTCACCGCACAAAGGGCTCGGCATGTATGGTGCCGTCGCCGTCGGCGACGTGCCGCGGCGGTCGGTGAACCAGGCCACGCCGCCGCCGGTCGTCGACGAGTCCTCACGGACACTCGGGGTGGCGACGTTCATCGCGATGGTGTCGACGTTGGGGCTGGCGTACTTCTTCATGAAGTACGGCGGCGACTACGAGTAGCGTCTATTTCTCACGGCCAAAAGATCGTTATTTTACCCGACACGTAACTGATATTCAACCGTACAGTTAAGACGCACTACATGAAAGTAGAAATTGAATGCTACTTGGCGTCAATCCCTACGGCGTGCTCGCGGCCGGGTCGGCCGTCTCAATACCACTGACGCTCTATCTCGCACAGTCCCACTGCTCGGACGTGCGGTGCGTGCTGGGGATGTACGCCGGAGTCGTCGCGTACCTCGCCTGGGTCGGCGCCTACCTGCTGCGGTTCGTCGTGGACTACCCTGACGCCGGAGTCGCGCTCTCGCTGGGCGGGGCCTGTCTGGCAATGGTCTTCCTCGGGACAGTGTACCGCTACTATCCGACGGTGGTCACCCGGCGCGAGAAGGCCGTCCAGGTGGGCTAGATGGTATCCGCGGTCTGGTGTATCTCCAGGTCCACGGGCCGGTCCTGCCCCTCCAAGTCACGCACCACCCGGCGGCAGATGCGCTCGGCCTCGGTCTTTATTTTCGGCTTCACCTTGCTGACCACCCAGTCGAAGGAGACGAACGCCGGCAGGTTCAGCGAGTCGGGATTGGCGCTGCCGGGCCGAAACTCCACGTGCAGGCGTACCCGGCAGGCGTCGCCGCCGTCGGGGGCCTCTCCCGGAAGCGGTTCAATCCCCCAGTATCCCCCGGCGTCGATGTCCTTCACCAGGCGCCAGTCGATGCGGGTCGGCGGCTCAACGTCGGTCACCTCGGAGCGGGCCGTGTAGGAGAGCTTCCACCATGCGAACGTGATGTCGTAGCGAGTTCCGGGAGTGCCGTCCCCGTGGCGCCGGACCTCCTTCAGATATTTCGAGTAGCGGGCATAGCCGGGAAAGTCCAGCAGGAACTCGTAGGCCTCTTCGGCCGGGACGTACACGACCGTGCTGACCTCAACAGCGTCCACGCCCACTCTTGGCCGGCAGCGGTGGTAAGTGTTGGCCCCTGGCTGCCTCGCCCGCTCCATACGGCTAAACGATTTATACGGCTGGCCTCACAATCCCCCTCTATGCAACTGTGGAGGGGTCAGTAGTGAGCAGCGACGACCCCGATGGGGCCGGACCGGAGGAGGAGTTCGGCTCCGGGTTCGACCCTGCCGACGACGAGGACGCGCTTGGGGGGACTGAGGGGTTTGGCGACGACTTCGCGGCGGCGTTCGAAGACGGGACGAGCGGCGAGGAATTCGACGGCGAGCCGGACAGTACCATCCCGCGCATCGACGTCGGTGTCGAAGGGCTGGACCGGATGATTCACGGCGGCGTGCCGGACCGCTCGCTGATGGTCGTCATCGGAGCGGCCGGCACCGGGAAGACGACATTCGGGCTGCAGTTTCTTGAGCACGCGCTCGCGAACGGGGAAAAGGCCATTTATATTACACTTGAGGAATCGCACGGGGCAGTGATCGACGCCGCCACGGAGAAGGGATGGCCGTTCGACGACTACACCGAGGACGAACAGCTCGTCATCGTCGACCTCGATCCCATCGAGATGGCCAACTCACTCACTTCCATCCGTGGGGAGCTCCCCCGGCTGGTCGAGGAGCATGGCGCCTCCAGACTGGTGCTGGACTCCGTGTCGCTGCTGGAGATGATGTACGACGACCAGGCCGACCGCCGGACGGAGGTGTACGACTTCACCCGCTCGCTGAAGCAGGCCGGCGTGACAACGATGCTCACCTCCGAGGCCAGCGAGGGCAATGCCTACGCCTCCCGGCACGGCATCATCGAGTACCTAACCGACGCCGTGTTCGTGCTCCAGTACGTCCGCTCGGAGTTCCGGGAGACCCGCCTGGCCGTCGAAATCCAGAAGATACGCAACGCAAACCACTCCAGGGAGACCAAACCCTACGAGATCACCGGCGAGGGCATCTCCGTCTACCAGCAGGCCAATATCTTCTGATCGCCGGCCTCAGACGTCGTCCTCAACCAGTACCTCCACGTCCCACTCCCCATTCGGAATCTCCGCTTCTACCTCAATCTCGACCAGCGCATCCTCGGCCAGCAGCGACCCGACACCGACCATTGTGCTCGCAGGGTAGTGGGGATGCTCGAAGAACCCATCGCGGGCCTCGTGAATAGTCCCTTGGGTCCCCCGGTCGAAGCGGTTCTTCCGGACGAGATACCGGGTCCGGACGACATCGTTCATGCTTCCGCCGACGTTCTGGAGCGCCTCGCGACGGTACGAGAGAGTGGTCCGAACCTGCTCCGTGATGTCACCGTTGGTGGCGATGGTGCCGGGGAACAGCACCCGCCGGTGGGTGCCGTGGTCGGTGATGGTTGCGTAGGCGTCGTTCGGTCCGCCGAGGTTGTCGGAGGGCAATTCGCGCCACGTCGGCAGAACGCGACGGCTTTGCATACCACTCCACCTGGCCGGCGACCGGAATAGATGCGCCGGCTGGCCCGTCCGGGACATGCAGGGACTAGCCCCGGCTCCGTTGGGGGGCCACGCGCCGACGTCGGGACGATTTTAACCGAGCGGTGACACGTCCGGACATGCCGAAGCCAGACAGCACAGAGACGGTCGTCGGCCGGGTGTTCGTTGGCCTGGTTGGGACCCTGGTGGCGACGGCGGTGGGGTTCCTACTGTTCGTGCTCCTGCCGGACGACACGACGGTGTTTGGGGTCCTGCTCGCCGTCCTGACGGCGGGGATAGGGGTACAGCTCTCCAATGGGATCGCCCGCTCGATATTTCCGGGGTACAACGTCGCCGAGGTGGCCATCGAGGGACCCATCACTCGGGACGGGAGCCTCGGACCGCTCCCCGGAGGCGTCGGGACGCCGGCCGACGACATCGTTGAGCAGATCGAGCGCGCCGACGAGGACGACAGCGCGGAGGCGCTGGTGGTAAAGCTCAATACCCCCGGCGGGGAAGTCGTCCCGAGCGAGGACATCCGCGCAGCAGCTGCCGACTTCGACGGGCCGACGGTAGCGTACGCCACCGATACCTGCGCCTCGGGGGGATACTGGATCGCCAGCGGCTGTGACGAGCTCTGGGCCCGCGAGGCCAGCGTCATCGGGTCCATCGGCGTCATCGGCTCGCGGGTGAACGCGAAGGACCTCGCCGACCGGCTGGGGGTGAGCTACGAGCGGTTCGCCGCCGGTCAGTATAAGGACGCCGGGATGCCGCTGAAGGAGATCGACGAGGACGATCGCAGCTATCTCCAAGGGCTGGTGGACGATTACTACGACAACTTCGTTGAACGGGTCGCCGAGGGACGGGAGCTGGAGCCCGCGATGATTCGCGAGACGGAGGCCCGCGTCTATCTCGGCGAGGAGGCTCATGAACTCGGGCTGGTAGACGAACTCGGCGACAGAGAAGCCGTGCTTGACCGGGTCGCCGACGGCATCGGGACCGACGCGTTCCCCGAGGAGTTTGAGCCGGAGCGACCCCTGCGTCAGCGCCTCGGGGCGGGCGCCCGGGGATTGGCGTACGCCGCCGGGGCCGGCGTGGCCAGTGCGCTCGGCGTCGGCGAGGACGACCACCCCCTGCGGCTCTGACCGGGGTTTATACTGTTCTCGGGCGAACCCGGTATTATGCCGAAGTACGACAGCCTCCACGTCGCCCACGAGGACGGAGTCGGCCGCATACGGCTCGACGCAACTCGTTTCAACTCCCTCGATGCGTCCACCACCGAGGAACTGCTCCATGCCGTCACGGAGCTCTCCGAGAGCGAGGAGGTCCGCTGTCTCGCGCTGACCGGCACGGACGGGGCGTTCTGCACAGGCGCGGACCTCTCGCAGTTCGAGGGGGACGCCGGCGACGCCCCCGGACTGCGCCGGCTAGCGAGCGCGCTGCACGACGTCGTCGTCCAGCTTCACCAGGCGCCCAAGCCGGTGGTTGTGGGGCTGAACGGCGTCGCCGCCGGCGGCGGGTTCGGGCTGGCGCTCACCGGCGACGT
>CAZLOO010000250.1:0-4180 GCA_964561055.1 uncultured Halobacteriales archaeon | reverse complement strand
CCATGAACGGCAGCCTGGCTATCGCACGGTACAGCACCGCGAGGATGTAGGAGGTAACAACCAGCGGCACCAGAACGACGAGCCCGCGTGCGACGTCTCGTTTCCAAGAGGACGGGGCCATTATCCGGAACTGACGGGTTGCCGGTGTATAAGCGTTTCAAGCCCCCAGCCCGATCACCGCACGGAGGGCAAAGGAGAGGTTCTCGCGGCGCTCGGCGACCCGCCGCGAGAAGTACGACAGCCACCGCCCACCATAGGGGATGTACTGATAGACGGGCCACTGGGTAGCAAGGTCGCGCTGGGCGCGATCACGCACCCCCATCAGCATCTGTATCTCGACGGGCGTACCGTGCTCGCGGTGCAGCGCCAGCGCTCGGTTGATCATCCGCGGGTCGTGGCTACCGACGGCGACGGTGCCCTCATGGCCGCGAAACAGCCGTTCCAGGCAGTCCTCGTAGGCGGCATCGACCGCCGCCCGGCCCTGATAGGCGGTCGATAGGGGTTCATCGTAGGCGCCTTTCACGAGCCGAATCGACCCGCCCGTTTCCGCGAGCCGGTCGATGTCCGCCGGCGTTCGCCGGAGGTTCGCCTGCAGGCACACCCCCATTTTCGGGTGCTCGGCGACGGACCGTTCGAACGCGTCCAGAGTGGCATCCGTGGTGGTGCTGTCCTCCATGTCGATCCAGAGGAACACTCCCTCCTCGCGGGCGGTCTCCACGATGCTCGCGAGGTTCTCCTCGAACGTCTCCCGGTCGATTCCGAGCCCGAGCTGCGTCGGCTTCACCGACACGCGGGCACCGAGATCGGTCCGCCCGATGTCGGCCACCAGCCGGCGATAGGCGGCGGCGTCCTCGGCGGCCGGCTCCGGAGTGGTGTAGTGCTCGCCGAGGAGGTTGAGGATGGCGCCGACCCCGTCCCTTTGAAGCTGGCGGGTGTGCTCCAGCGCCTCGGCGACGGTCTCGCCGGCGACAAACCGGTCGGCGACCGGTGGTATCATGTCTGTTCCTACGCCGGGAAGACACTTGGCTGCTGTCGTTGCCCGGCATCGTTAAACCGCCAGCCTGGGACTGTTCGGTATGGTCGGGCTGGAACTGCTGGCGGTCGCCGTGTGGGCGATGCTCCCCGCCTACGTCCCCAACAACGCCGCCGTCATCGCTGGCGGCGGCCCGCCCATTGACGGGGGACGCACCCTGGGCGGCAACCGGCTGCTCGGCGACGGAAAGACCTGGCGGGGCGGGGCCGCCGGCCTGCTCGCCGGGGCGGTGCTGGCGCTCGCGTTGAACACGCTGGCGCCGCTGGTGGAGTCGGTGGGCGTGCTCGCGCCAGGCACGCTCCCCCGGTTCCCCCTCGTGGCGGTGCTGGCGCTCCCGGTAGGGGCCCTCGTGGGCGACATCGCCGCCTCGTTCCTGAAGCGGCGTCTCGACCGCGAGCGCGGCGCGCCCGTGCCGGGGCTCGACCAACTGGACTTCGTCCTCGGCGCGCTCGCCGTGACGGTGCTCGTGGCGCCGGACTGGTTCCTTGAGGTGTTCACTCTGCCCGTAATCGTTGTCGTACTGGTGCTGACGCCGCTGTTGCATCTCGGCACCAATGCCGCCGCCTACCGGCTGGGGCTGAAGGACGAGCCCTACTGACGGCCGTCGTACTGGGGGCTGGTACCCATGCCCGCTTGCGAGGAGCTCGGCCGCGCGAGCACCAGCGAGCGTTGGCTCGTCGGAGCTCCGCGCTGACGGTGGGCAAAACCGCCCACCCGTTCGGTCGCGCCATCGACGCTCACTCGCTCGCTGATGGGTATTTTCCCTTCAACTACTCTCTCCCACTCTGGCCGGCAAAGGGCCGCCGCTTCCGATGGAGGTCGGAGCTCGGCAGTTCGGTGCCGTCGTCGAGTATCTCCACTCGGGGCGGGGGCGTTACGAGTCCAGGCGTTCGAGGACAGCGTCGGTGTCGTAGGCCAGCGACAGTGTCCGCGAGCGGCCCCGCCCCTCGACGCTGGTGTACTCGGCATCGATCAACCCCTGCTGGTCGAGCTTATTGATCAGCTCCGAGTAGCGGGTATAGCCGAGATCAGTCTCCTCGGTGAACGCCTCGTACACGTCGCCGGCGCGCTCCCCGTCGTGGGCGACGATAGTGCGGATCAGCGCCCGTTCGGAGTCGCTCAGCCCGCGGAGGTGCCGCGAGAGATGAACGTGTTTTGCCTTCTCGTAGGCGGCCTCGACGTCCTCCTGCTCGACCTGCGTGCTGGCGCGCATCTCCGCGTTCAGGCCGGCGCGCCGGAGCAGATCGATACCGACCCGGAGGTCTCCGCCGGATTCGGCGGTCAGCTCCGCCACCCGGTCGAGCACGGTCGGGCCGCACACCCCCTCGTGGAAGCCTCGGTCGACCCGCTCCTGAAGGATGTCCACGATCTCGGGCTCGTCGTAGTTGGGGAAGTAGATTTCTTCCGGGCGGAACACCGACTGGACCCGGGTGTCGAGCTCCTCAATGATATTGAGATCCAGATCCGAGGAGACGAGGATGACGCCGATCTTGGCGCCGCTGTGAGCCTCATGGGCGCGCAACAGCGAGTAGAGCGTATCGGAGGCCTCGTTCTCGTAGAACAGGTAGTTGACGTCGTCTAGCGCCACCACCAACACCTCGTCGTCCTCGACCAGCGTCTCAGTTATCTGGCCGAACAGCTTCTTGAAGGAGATGCCGCTGGTCGGCGGCTCGTAATTGAACATCTCCTCAAACAGCCGGGAGAACACGGCATAGCGTGTCGAGTCCACCTGGCAGTTCACCCGGGCGACGTTCACGCCCGATTGGCCACGTAGTTCGTCGAACAGCTTCAGGATGGCCGTCGTCTTCCCCGTCCCGGGCGGGCCACGAGCCATCACGTTCAGAGGGCGGGAGCCCCGCACCGCCGGGCGCAGCGCGTAGGTGAGCCCGTCGCGCTGCTCCTCACGGTGGTAGAACGTCTCGGGGACGTAATCGATCTCGAAGACGCGCTCGTCGCGGAACACGGACTCGTCCCACGAGAGCATGCCGTCGTCTGCCATGCGATTTCACTTTCACCTCGCTTGCGAGCGCTGATAAGCCTTTGGCGTGGAGCGCCAGAGTGTCGATGAGCTGGTGGGTCAGGAACCGCCGCCGGGACGGTCACTGGTGTGTCGCAGCAGTACACGAAGACCTACGGGAAAACGACCAGCGGATCAGACCAAGACACCAATCCGACCGACAACGAACGCAGCCGCCGCGAGGAACATCCCATATTTCAGGTGGCGCTGACCGGCGCTGGGGTCGCCGAACGCCTCCACGGTCGCGCCCAGCATCACCGCGTCACCGGGTATCACGGCGACGAGGTACGCCACCCCGAGGGTGCCCGTTAGGTAGGGCAGCGGGCTGGCTGCCACCGCCAGCGCAAGTGACAGGAGCGCTACCGCCAGTGCCGGGCGCTCGCCGATGGCAATAGGGAGCGTGTTCAGCCCCTCCTGACGATCGCCGGCGACGTCTTCGACGTCCTTTATTAGTTCGCGAGCGAACGTCGACAGCGCCGCCAGCGCCGCCAGTATGCCCGCCGTCAGCGGCTCGCCAACCGCCGCGCCGCCGAACAGGAACGTCGAACCGCCGAGGTAGGCGACGACGGCATTGCCCACGCCAGGGAGTCCCTTGAACAGCTCCGTGTACGCTACCAGCGCCAGCAGGTTCACCACCGCGATAGCGATCGCCACGGGCGGGAGCGTGAGCGCCAGCGCGACCGCCAGCGCGAACAGAACGCCGCTGAACGCCAGCGCCGCCCGCGGTGACACCGCCCCGCTGGGTATCGGCCGATCAGGAGCGTTCACCCGGTCGATATCGCGGTCGAAGTAGTCGTTGACCGCGTTCCCAGCCCCAACCGCCAGCACCGTCGCGGCTGCCGCGGCCGCCGCGGGCATCAGTGCTCCCCCCGGCCCGGTGAGTCCCCCGGCGACGAACGCGCCGATCAGCGTCAGGCCTCCGGCCACCACGGCGTTGACCGGGCGGGTTAGCTCCAGCAACCCCCGTGGCTCCATGTCCGGTCGTCCGCCGGTCGCCGTATAAGCGCCGCGGTGATGGGACAGAGTTAACAGCGCGAGCGCGCTGGTTGAAATAGGGCGCTTAGCTCAGCCTGGACAGAGTGCGTGGCTTCGGACCACGTTGCCGGGGGTTCAAATCCCTCAGCGCCCGT
>CAZLOO010000249.1:0-4192 GCA_964561055.1 uncultured Halobacteriales archaeon | reverse complement strand
AGGAGCAGACCATCGAGGAGCTGTTCGACGAGACGTACGCGAACCCGCCGGCGGCGATGGACGAGCAGCTCGAGCAGTTGCGCTCTTTCCGCGAGGAGTTCGGCGACGAGGTGTTCCACCAGTGAGCCAGCACGCGGAGGGCAAGACGGAGGACCGCAACATCGTGAGCGCTGTCCAGGACGGCCTCCGGACGGAGATGGCGAACGACGAGGACGTGCTCCTGCTCGGAGAGGACGTCGGCGCCACCGGTGGCGTGTTCCGGGCCACCGAGGGCCTGCTTGAGGAGTTCGGCGAACAGCGGGTCGTGGACACGCCGCTGGCGGAGGTAGGTATCGTCGGCTCGGCCATCGGGCTCGCGGCGTCGGGGCTGCGCCCGGTGGCGGAGATACAGTTTATGGGGTTCAGCTACGACGCCGTTGGCCAGCTGTTCCACCGGGCGGCCCGGCTGAATGCCCGGTCGCGCGGCGGCTACAACTGCGGGCTGGTTGTGCGGATGCCGTACACCGGCGGCATTCGGGCGCCGGATCTCCACGGGGAGTCGATGGAGGCGATCTTCGTCCACCAGCCCGGGCTGAAGGTGTTGGCTCCCTCGACGCCCTATGACACGAAGGGGATGCTCATCAGCGCGATCAGGGACCCGGATCCCGTGATCTTCCTGGAGCCGAAGAAAATCTACCGCACCTTCGAGGAGCCGGTGCCGACGGACGCCTACGAGGTACCCATCGGGGAGGCCGCCACCCGTCGGGAGGGGTCGGACGTGTCGATATTTACTTACGGCGCGATGACGCGGCCGGCACTCACCGCGGCCGAGGAACTGGCGCCCGACATCGAGACGGAGGTCGTGGACCTGCGCTCGCTGTGGCCGCTCGACCGCGAGGCCATCGTTGAGTCGTTCAAATCCACGGGCCGGGCGGTGGTGGTTCACGAAGCGCCAAAGACCGGCGGGCTGGCCGGCGAAATAACCGCCACGATTCAGGAGGAGGCGCTCGTCTACCAGGAGGCGCCCGTCGAGCGGGTGACCGGCTTCGACACCGTCTATCCGCTGTACGACATGGAGGACTACCAGCTCCCCAACGCGGCTCGAATCCGTGAGGGAATACGGTCAGCCGCGGAGTTCTAACCCGGGCGTACGTTTAAGACGCCGCTGGCCTTCGGTCTGCCCCATGGCACTCTGGTCGGAACCCGACGTAGGGGAGGACTTCTACCGCGTGCTCGCGCCGGACGGGAGCCTCGTCGGCGAGCCGCCGGAGCTCCCCGAGGGGGAACTGGAACTGCTGTACTGGACAATGAAGCGCACCCGTCGCTTCGAAACAAAAGGGTTGGCGCTCCAGCGGGCGGGCGAGATGAGCATCATCTCCCGCTCGCGCGGCGAGGAGGCCACCCCGCTGGGGGCGGCCGCCGCGCTCGAACCGGGCGACTGGTGTTTCCCGCTGTACCGACAGCTTCCAGGGCTGTTCTACTGGGACGTGCCGATGGACCGTACGCTCGCGGGAATGATGGGCGCCGAACCGGAGACGGTGGACGAACACCTGCCTTTCGACGAGGACCGCCCGGAACCAGCGGTCAACTTCTCGCCGGTGTACGTCCCGCTGGGATCGAACTTACCGAACACGGTGGGGTCGGCGCTGGCCGACAAACTCAACGGCCGCGACATGGTGTCGCTCACGTTCGTCGGCGACGGCACCACCAGTGAGGGTGACTTCCACGAGGCGCTGAACTTCGCTGGCGTGTTCGAGGTGCCAGCGGTGTTCGTCTGCCAGAACAACCAGTGGGCCATCTCCGTGCCGGCTCACCGCCAGACCGCCAGCGACACCTTCGCCCAGAAGGCCGACGCCTACGGTATCCCGGGCGAACGGGTGGACGGCAACGACGTCTTCGCGGTCTACGAGAAGTGCAAAGAGGCCGTCGAGCGCGCCCGCACCGGCGAGGGACCTACCTTCGTGGAGTGTGTCACCTACCGCATCGTGGAGCACAACACCGCCGACGAGCCGAGCGTCTACCGCAGCGAGGAGCAGCGCGAGGCCTGGCTGGAGCGGGACCCGATCGATCGCTTCGAGACGTACCTGCTGGAGCGGGGGATCATCGAAGAGTCAGACATCGAGGCGATGGAGGCCGAGATCGACGAGGAGATCGCAGCGGCCGTCGAGCGGGCCCGGGCGGTTCCTGACCCCGACCCCGAGCGGATGTTCGACAATCACCTCCGGGGGGAGTCCTGGAACGAGCGCCACCAGCGCGCCGAACTCCAGCGCGAGCGCGAGGGAGAGAACCCGTTCACCGACTGGACGGGGGAGGGGTTCCAGTGAGCGAGCACGCCGCCGACGCCGAGGAGGGAACCACCCATCGCAACTTGGTGGAGACGATCAACCACACGCTGGAACAGGAGATGCGGGCCGACGACGCCGTCCGGCTGATGGGGTACGATATCGGTCCCATTGGCGGGGTGTACCGCGCCACCGAGGGCCTGCTCGAGGAGTTCGGCGGGGACCGGGTAATCGACACCCCTCTCTCAGAGAACGGTCTGCTCGGCACCGCGGTCGGGATGGCGATGCGCGGCGAGCGGGTCGTCCCGGAGATCCAGTTCATGGGTTTCTTCTACCCTGCGTTCGGCCAGTTCATGTACACCCTCGCGAAGACCCACGAGCGCTCTGGCGGCGGGTTAGACGTGCCGCTGACCGTGCGGATGGTGTACGGCGGCGGTATCAAGGCCAGCGAGTACCACTCCGAATCCACGGAGGCGTATCTGGTCCATACCCCGGGGGTTCGGGTGGTCTGTCCGAGCGGTCCCGCCGAGGCGAAGGGGCTGCTCGCGGCGAGCATCCGCCACGACGACCCTGTCGTGTTCATGGAGCACAAGAAGCTGTACCGCACCCACCGCGAGGAGGTCCCCGACGAGCCGTACACCCTGCCGCTGGACGAGGCGCGTCTCGCCCGCGAGGGCAACGACGTGACGGTCGTCACCTGGGGCGGGATGGTTCGCCACGCCGAGACGGCCGCCGACCGCGTGGCCGCCGACGTCGAGATACTCGACCTGCGGGTGCTGTCGCCGCTGGACGTGGCGGCGGTGCTCGCGTCGGTGAAGAAAACCGGCCGATGTGTCGTGTTCCACGAGGCCCGGCGCACCCTCGGCTTGGGCGCGGAGATAGCGGCGCTGGTCACGGAGTACGCTTTCCCGCACCTGCGGGCGCCGGTCCGACGGGCGACCGGCTACGACGTTCACTTTCCGGGCAACACTATCGAGGACGCCTACCTGCCGGACGCCGACCGCGCCGAACACGCCATCGAGGCGGTGACCGGCTACGAGTTCTGAGATATGGCTCCTCGCTTGGGCGTTCCTGCCCGACCGTAGGTTTACGACGCTCCCCTCCGAACGGCCGGCGATGAGCCACGCCTCAACCTTCGCGGTGACTGACCGGGTCACCGGTATCGACTGCGAGATGTTCGGCGAGGGTGTGCTCGCCGCCTACCTGATCGACGACCCGGAGCCGACGCTGATCGAGACCGGCTGTGCCGCGGGGACCGACATCCTCCGGGCTGGCATCCGGGCGGCGGGGGTCGATCCCGGTGACTTGGCCAACGCCGTCGTCTCGCACGTCCACCTCGACCACTCCGGGGGTGCTGCCGCACTGGCCGCCGAGGCACCGGAGCTTTCCGTGTACATCCACGAGGCGACCGCCGATCACCTGCTGGAGCCGGGCGCACTGGTCGCCTCCTCGGAGCGGGCGATGGGCGAGCACTTCGCTGCAGTCGGCGCGCCCGATCCGCTGCCCGCGGGGAATTTGGTTAGGGTGGGTGACGACGGGACGGTCGTTGAGACTGGCGTCCGGTCGCTGGAGCTAATGCACACTCCCGGTCACGCCCCGGATCACATCGCCGCGTGGGACGAGGAGTCGGGAACCGCGTTCGTCAACGAGGCCATCGGCTCGTACTACGGGCGGGCCGGACAGCACCTGCCGCCGGCGACGCTACCTCGGTTCGACCCGCCCGCCGTGCGCGACAGCATCGCCACGCTCCGGGCGCTCAACGCCGACCGTCTGGCGCTGTCCCACTTCGGTATCCGGACCGACGTCGGAGCGGCGTTCGACGACGCCGAGGCCTCCTTAGAGCTGTTCTTGAAGCGGGTGCCGGAGCTGTTCGAGGCTCACGACCGGGACCTGGCGGCCACGGAGGCCGCCGTGCGCGAGGAGCTGCTGGA
>CAZLOO010000248.1:0-4212 GCA_964561055.1 uncultured Halobacteriales archaeon | reverse complement strand
GCCGAGCGACACCGAGAGGTCAAGCGGGCCGATGAAGACAAATCCCAGTTCCGGGACGGTGAGGATGTCGTCTATGTTCTCGATGGAGGCACGGGTTTCGATGGTCACACCGACGAGGGTCTCCCTGTCCTCGGTGGCGATGTAATCGTCAGCAAGCCCCCAGCGACGAGCGCGTGGTGATGCCAGTCCCCGATCACCGGGCCCATCGTCGTAGCGATACCGAGCGGACCGAACCGCGTCTCGGACTTCCTCGGCGGTTTCCACGCGGGGGAGAAACACGTTTCTCACCCCGAGATCGAGCGCTTTCCGGACGAGCGTTGGCTCCGTGTCGGAAAGTCGAACAAGTAATTCCACGTCCGTCCGCTCGGCTGCGCGGAGCAGGTCTTCCAACTCACGCGCATCCCACGGGTCCGGCCCGCCGTGTTCGAGATCCAACCAGACGAAATCGACGCCGAGGTCACCGTAGAACTCCACGAGCGTCGGACTGTACGTGTTGTCGAGTATCCCGAGCGCGACATCTCCGTCATTCAGGGTCGTGGCGAGATCGTTAGCGGGCTGTGAAGCCTCCATGAACTATTGGACGAGGGACTATTCGTCGGTACGGTTTCGGAGTTTATCGATTCGGGCTTCGACATCGTCAATCGCCTCTTGCACGTCCTCGCGGGCCTCGCTACCCGCCTCTTCCGACTCATCGATGACCTCATCGAGCTCCTCGCGTACTTGATCAATCGCCTTATCAACGCGCTTGAATCGACCCTTCCTTTCGTTACTCATCCCAGACGGAAATTCGGGAGTTTGGAGTAAAACACGCTGGATTTTCATAATACAAGTATATGTGATTAATCGAGAAACAGGCAGTGGCCGAACGACTGCTGGGTCGCCTCGACCACCTCCATCGAGGATACGGGGTCGAATTGTGATCGATACAGTTCTTTGTTGTCCTCGGGATTTCGCTATCGGTGAATACAGAACGCCCGCTGGCCTCTCCGCCTGTTTTGATGATATGGGTGAAAATCAGATGCGTTTTGCTTGTCGACCACGATAAAGTACTATGGAGTATGAGATTGAAGCGGGCGAATTGACAAGCACAGCCGTAGTACGTGCGGTAAGCGCCGTCGAAGGTCGTGATCCACGGTCGCTTCGGCCGCTCGCGGATGTTCTCGATCCCGGTGCGCTGGATGCCCTGTTCGGGTCCCAGAACAATGGCCCGCCTCGATCGGGTGGCCGTGTCTCGTTCGTCTACAGCAAGTGCCGCATTACAGTTGATAACGGCGAGTACCTCACGCTACACCCGATCGATCCCCGAATACGCCACGCACAATCCTAACGCCATCGACAGCGTCGTTCGATGACGGGGAAGCTGCCTTGGGGGCTTCGAGGACTCACGAGGCGGGGTCTCGTGCATTCAGGAGTCCCTGCGACATGAGTCGGCGGGCGATTACGACGAGACCGTTCCCGAACCCTTCCCCGAAGATCGCTTGTTCGTTTTTGCTCTTCGGCATGATCGAGCTCACGAGGATCGTCGAGCGGTCGATCAGTAACAGACGGCCGATTGCGGTCTCGTCTTCGGTGCTGTTTCCGCCGTGTAACCACTCTAATCCCGAGATAAAAGTCGTGGCATCAGGGACGGCCTCCTGAATCTGTTCTTGCAGCGATTCCGTTAACGCGCCGACGAGCAGTTCGACGCCGTTTCCGACCTCGTTGAGGAGGGTGATAAGGTCCTCGCTCAGCAGCGACTCGTCGCCGATAACGAGGACGATTTCGTCGGTCGCCGTCTCGATGAGCTCTTCCGTTCGATTTTTGATCCCCTCGTTTCCTGACATCGCCCACACTTGCTGGACAGGCTCCTCATCGCCTTCATCGATAATTTCGATTGTGTCAAGAGCGTCGTAGAGACGCTCAACGCGGGCGTCGTATTGATCGCGGAGCGTTGCGGTTGCTTCTTCGAGTGAAACCGCACGGAACCGTTGCGGACTCGAATGGTGAATCTCAACCAGGCCCTGGGCCTCCAGTACCCGGATTGCGTCGTATACCCTGGTCCGAGGCACCTCAGTCAACTCGCTGAGTTTTTTCGCCGTTCCTGTCTCAACCCGTGACAGGCCAACGAAACACCGCGCCTCGTATTCTTTTAATCCGAGTTGCTGAAGTACTTCGATTGCTTGGTCTATGTTTTCTGATGTACTCATTATGTCCCAACCGTTCTGTCTAAACGGGATTGGATTAACAGTTAGACTGGGGACGTATAGCGGTTGTCACTCGTATCATAACTCATATATTTTCTGTACTATTGAAATCCCGAAAGCGCGGATTCTGCTCTCTAAATCGACGGGAGGTGGAAAACTACTGTAACTCGAAAGATAACAATCGTACTTCGGTAGAAGACGGCGACGCTAAGCGGGCGAACTTGCCCTGCCATACTTCACCCGATTAATCACAACATCTATACCTGCTCAAACCACGTTTTTCACAACCAGCATGAAGTGTAGTACTGTGGTTCAACCACCCGCTGCAGCGTGCTGCTCCAGCTATCTCACGTGGCAAGGTTCGAAGGGAACTACCCCCGATTAATGACCACCGATCCCACCCGACATCCGCAGTCCGCTGCCGTCGAGCAACTCGAACAGTTCGGATTGAGTTCGTACGCAGCGCGGACGTTCGTCGCACTCGCCAGTCTCGGCACCGGGACAGCCAGAAACGTTAGTCAGGTGTCGGAGGTCCCCCGAACCCGCGTGTACGACGCCATCGAGGAACTACACGAGCGGGGGCTCGTCGACGTCCAGCAATCATCGCCCAAACAGTTCTGGGCCATCTCCGCCGAGACCGCGAGTCGAACCTTCGAACACGAACTCCAACACCGGACGGACGTCCTACGGACCGCACTGACTGAACTGGAACCCATCGAGCGGCGAGATGAGCAGCGTGGTGTCTGGACAGTTGCTGGCCAGACCGCGGTCACGGAACGGGTCTTGGAGTTTTTCGACAGCGCAAACGAGGAGATCGTCTACATGACCGTCGAAGATTTGCTCACCGACGATCTGATCGACGCGTTGAGCGACGCCGCAGAACGGGGTGTCTCGATCAAGCTCGGCGGCGTTTCAGCGGATGTCCAGGAGCGCATTCGGAATGAAATTCCCGATGCGACCATGTTCGAGTCGCTGTGGGTCTGGTCGGATACTCCGGCTGGCCGGCTCATGATGATCGATAGACAGAAGACGCTCGTGAGCGCGCTCGTTAACGGTGTGGACGCGAGCCCGTCCGACCCACGGTCGGAGACCGCCATCTGGGGCGAAGGCGAGACCAACAGCCTGGTTGTCGTTCTTAAATCGGTTTTCATGTGGCGGCTCAACACTGCCGACCCGGACCCGTAACGAGTCGGATTCCTCCCACGGCTACAGCCGGGGACTTCCTCCTTGAACCTCTGTGAAGCCGGCTCCACCGTCCCGCAAGGCCATGCCGCAGAGCGGGCAGCGACCCGGATTATCCCACTCGACGGAATCCTGCGATGGATGTGTGTTTTCTGATTCCATGTCCGCGTTTTGAGATCTGGATAGGAGAGTTTACCCAGTCTGTTCAATACGGTCAACGGTGGTGTCGCACGTAGAACATGTGCGCTTGTCGGTGGCAACGTAGACCCGATCACAGGAATGGCAGTTGTACAGGTGCGGTGATACGGCGGTCTCAGAGCCGTCCGTGGCGGTTTTGTCCGTTGTTCCGCCGTCCTCGCCACCCGATGGTTCCTCGCGTGGCAAAGCGTCCGCGAGCCCGTTGGCGGACCTCGCTTTCAGTTGATCAAGTATGGTCTTGACTCCTCCTAGCATGTCTGTCCCTCTTCTGGAAGGTAGCCGTCGGGCAGAGCATCACGTCGGGCTTCCAGCGCTGTGAGTACGCGTTCGACGGCCTCGACCCCGTTCCCTCTCCTCACGGCACCAGCATCCCGGTTCCACGCGACGAGGTCGTTGTCCTCCAGAAACGGGAGGTGAACGTGATGGAGCTGGGGAGTTCGATCCCGTTCGTCTCCTTGACATCCTCCCACCCCTGAAGGGGTGGGATTCCTCCGGTGGGGATGGTGGCTATGCCGCACCCACGGAGGCAAGTTTCCCGTCGCCGGTACTCCGGTGTGTGCGCTCCTCGTTGGGACTGGCCCTCTCGGGAGAGTATGGTATCTCCGACCAGGTGTGGTCGTCCCACGTGAGGCGCACGGGCCGTGCCATC
>CAZLOO010000247.1:0-4248 GCA_964561055.1 uncultured Halobacteriales archaeon | reverse complement strand
ATCGACGTCCACGGCCAGCGCGGGGCGCGGGCCATCGAGGCAGTCGCCGAGCAGCGGGTGAAAGAGTACCGCGACTTTACCGTCGTCGTCGGCACCACCGATGAGTACGTTGTCGAGGACGGCGGCTGTACCTGCGAGGACGCCCGCTACAATCTCGACGACGACGACCCGACTGCGCTGTGCTGGCATGTCATCGCGGCGGCTATCGCCCGCCGAGTCGGGGAGCTGGATCACCACGACATGTGGTACTCTGAGGTACGGGAGTTCCTGTAGGCTACCCAGTCTCCGCCACGGTCGCCGGCCGCGAGGTGAGCCGGAGCACGCGATCGGTGATGCCGCCCAGCAGAGCGCGATACGCCTCCGAACGGCGCCTGGGTCCAGCACCAGCGGGCCGGCGTCGACCTCCTCGGGGTACTCCCCGACGACCTCGGCGGGGACGCCGTGGCGCTTTGCCTCGACTGGGTCGGCGCCGCGCTCTTCTGCCCGCTCCCGAAGACCTACCGGCGCTTCTCGCCGCACTCTCCGAGGCCATGCTCCGGCCCCCGGTCTCATCGACGTACTCATCGCCGCTGTACGCGCTGTACACCGCCTCGGCAACGACGCACAGGGCCGTGGAGCGCGGCCCCAGCTCGCCACGAGGTCGATCGCGTGGGATGCCGCCTCCCCCGGGAGGCGACGCGCCCGTCGGCCGCGAGCAGGATGCGCTCGTACATGCGCAGGGATGGCCACGCCAGGGGATAAAGTGGACCGCCGGTTCCTGCGGGGCGATTCGACAACAGGGACTCGCGTCGCCCCCGGGGAGACACACCCGGTCGAGACGTACACTATATCGGACATCCGCGCCCATGGCCCGTAGCTGTCACTCCCGTCGGCGAGGTACGTCTCCAGGCCGAGGCGGTTCGCGAACGGGCGAGCGCCACCGACCGGTCGGTGTTCTCGCTCATGCAGACCCGGACCGGCTTGATCTCGACGGCTATCGCCACCAGTGACTGCTCCTTCTCGGGCAGGTCGGCGAGCGTGAGGACGGTCGTCCCACCGGGCACCGACTCGACCGGCTCGGTCGCTATCTCGCTGCCGTCTGACAGCCCCGTCCCGACGAACGAGAGGTCGATACAATCGCCCAGACAGCCCGCCAGCACCGCCGTCTCGGCAGCAGCAGCAGCGCCGAGCAACCGGTGTCATTCCCCGGCTGAGGCCCGCACGATGTACCCGCAGGCCTTAACCGCGCTACGCGCCTACCCATTGTATGAACGAGGACGACGAGCGCGAAACCGCGCGCCCGCCTGGGAAGGCCGAGCGGGAGTACCGCTTCTCGGAAGGGCAGGGGTTCGAGGAGCCCTACGAGGGGTTCGACCTGGAGCCGGAGTTCGATGTCGACCCGGACCAGGTAGATCCGGTCGACTCACGAGTGCTAACAGACAACCTTGACGTCTCCCAGATGGCCGGCGAGGCTGTCGACGCCGAACGGCTGGTGGAGATTGGCATCGAGTACACCCGCATCAACCGCTACGAGCAGGCCACCGAGACACTCGAACGGGCCGCCCGGCTGGCCGAAGACGACGGCATCATCCAGGAGGCGTGGATCAACAAGGGCGCCGCCCACGCCGAGTTGGAGGAGTTCGACGCCGCGATCGGCGCCTACCGGGAGGCGCTGCGGGTGGACGACGACTCCGAGCATGCCGCTACCGCGGAGACGAACCTCGCGTACGCGCTATGGGAAGACGGCCGCTCGGAGCAGGCACTGGAACACGCCGAGCGGGCTGTCGAGATCGACCCCCGGTTCGCCCAGGCGTGGTACAATCGCGGGTTCTTCCTCTCGGAGCGGGGGTTGTTGGAGGAGGCAGTCGACTGCTTCGACAACGCCGTCCGGCTGGGATTCCGCCGGCCGGAGCTGCTGGAGGAGAAGGCCCGAGCGTTAGAGGAACTGGGCGAGGACGAGGCCGCCGAGCGGGCTGCCGAGGAAGCCGAGGAGATACGCCGCGAAGCTGAACAGCAGATGATGGACCGCGAGCGCCGGGAACGGCAGTAGGATGCTACTCGTCGAGCACGACACCCCCGAGGGCCTGTTGGTTGCGGTGTGTGACGAGGACGCCCTCGGCGAGACGTACACGGACGGTGAGCTATCGCTCACCGTCACCGAGGAGTTCTATGGCGGCGATCCCGCAGACGAGGCGGCCGTGGTAGACGCACTCGCCCGGGCGCAGGTCGCCAACATCGTCGGGCGCGAGGCGGTCGGGCTGGCCGTCGAGCACGGCATCGTCGAGGAGGCAAACGTGCTAGAGGTGGACGGCACCCGCCACGCGCAGCTGGTGCGGCTCTAATCCAGCGTCGCCGCGCGGATCTCGGTCACGTCAGCGTCCGTCTCGAAGGTGGTTCCTCCGAAGTGGGTGCGCGAGGCCGTGAACCCTGCATCGCGGAGCCGGTCGAGGAATTCCTCCATCGCTGTCGCGCCGACACCCCACCGTTCGCAGAGCCGGTGCTGGTCGTAGTGGGTAGGCCGGTCGAGTTCACCCGCTATCCGGTCAAGCAGGTCCCGCGCCCGGTCGGCGGTGCCGAACTCGCCACTGATCGCTCCCCGGACTGCATCAAGGAAGTCCGCCTCGCGGGTGGAGCCGAGCCACAGCGGCCCCGCGGTGACGACCCGCTCGCCGCCACAGTTCGGGCAGGTCTCCGGCGGGTCGGCGATCAGCCCCTCGACGGTCCGCCGGTAGAGACAGTCCTGGCAGTGGTCCACGTAGCCGAGCTCGTCAACAGCGGCGTTGGCGTCGGTCGCCGACCACTCCAGCGCGAGATAGACCCGGACGTAGTGGCGGGTGGCGTGACACAGCACCGGCCGGACGCCAGCGTCGTAGCGGGCGGCGGTACGGGCCAGCGCGGACAGCAGGACTCGTAGCCCCATCTCCGGGTGGTACTCCGTGTTTCGCGGCACCGCCGAGTACGAGCGCACCCCGCTGTCGAAGTGTGCGCCACACAGCGGCGCCGTGTCGGTCGCGGTGACACAGAGCAGGTCGCGGGTGCCGTTGAGCGCGGGGTCAGCGAACGGAATGGGTGTCCCGAAGGGGTCCACGTCGACGACGTCGAAGCGGCGCTCGTACAGTAGCGGCCGGGCGTCGCGGTGGAGTACCTCGCCCTGTTGGCCGCTGCGCCCGAAATTCGTCCGAGCCAGTTCGACGGCCTCCGGGTCCACGTCACAGCAGGTCGCTGTCCAGCCCTCGCAGGCGGCCCGCACGCCGCGGACCCCACTCGCGGCGGTAGCATCGAGGTAGGTCCCTGTCCCCTGCGCGCGGAGCACTGCCACCGTGATGTCGCGGTTGAGCTCCTGGGCCGGGTTGAAGAACACGACCCCGTCCTTGCGGTCGCCGGCCTGCTCGGGCACCTCGACGGTCACGCCTCCCTCGGTGACCTCCATACGTTCCCCAGCGGGCCCGGCGGCTTGAACGCCCCGGCAGCCGGGCGGGACCGATGGACCGAAACCCGGTGAGCGTGCATCTGTGGTATGGACATCCGGTTTCTGGGTGGGGCCGGCGAAGTGGGCCGGAGCGCAGTGCTGGTCAACAACCGGCTCCTGCTGGATTTCGGGATGAAGACTGGCACCCGCCCGTCCTTTCCCGTCGGAGGGACACGCAGCGGGGTCGACCCGGAGGCGGTCATCGTCTCGCACGGCCACCTCGACCACGCGGGGGCGGTGCCGGCGCTGCTCTCGGGACGGGACCAGCCGCCGGTCCACTGGACGCCGCCGACACTGGCGCTGGCGCGGCTGCTCGCTCGTGACACTCTGAAACTCCAGGGGGGGCGTTACGACTGCCCGTTCACCGAAGAGGAAATAAAACGGCTTGGCCAGGCCTCACAGCTCCACGGCTATGGGGAGCCGTTCGAGGCCGCCGGCCACGAGGTAACGTTGTTCGACGCCGGCCACATCCCCGGGAGCGCCCACGTGTTGGTCGACGACGGCGATACCCGCCTCCTGTACGCTGGTGACTTCCACACCGACGACCAGCGGCTTGTCCCTGGAACGACCGCCCGGCCCGAGGCGGATGTCGTGGTCACCGAGAGCACGTACGCCGATGTGGAGCACGGGGACCGGGCGGTCCTCGAGGAGGAATTCGCCGAGAGCGTCAAGCGAACTATCTGGGAGGGGGGAAGCGTCGTCGTTCCCGCGTTCGCGATCGGTCGCACCCAGGAGATGATGCTGGTCTGTGCGGCCCACGACATCCCCTGCTTCGTCGACGGGATGGGCGTGCGGGTGAC
>CAZLOO010000246.1:0-4259 GCA_964561055.1 uncultured Halobacteriales archaeon | reverse complement strand
CATCGTCGAGTTCGTGATGGAGCACGAGCGCGTCCAGCGCCGCGACGGACATCCCTTGCCCGTAGATAGGGTTGAAGCTGGCGACGGCGTCGCCGGTGACCACCAGCCCGTCCGGGAACCGCTCAAGGCTCTCGTAGTGGCGCCGGACGCTCGCGGGGAACGGGTAGCGCTTGATGTCCGAAACCCACTCCCGCTCGCGGAGCTGGCGGGCGATCTCCTCAACGGGAAACATCTCGGCCCACTGGAGGAACGTCTCCCGGTCGGCCGGCGCCCGCTCGCCATGGATGCCTTGGAACACGATCTCCCAGCGGTCCTCCTCGACCGGCATCATCGCGGCGCCTCGCGGCCGGTCGGTCTCGGGGGCGACCAGCACACCGCCCTCGGCGTCGGGCGGCCGCTCGATACGGACGGTGCTGTAGGTGACGTCCACGGCGACCTCGCTGGTCTCCGGGGCGGGGTACCCCTGTTGCTCGAGCCAGTCGGGCGTCCGGCTGGTTCGGCCGGTGGCGTCGATGACCAGGTCCGCCTCCAGGTTCGCCTCCTCGCCACTCTCGTTGCGGAACCGGACGCCGGTCACCCGGTCCGCGTCGGGGTCGTATCGGTAATCGAAGAACCGACACTCACCCCGCAACTGGACCGTCTCTCGGTTGCGCATCCGCTCGCGGACAACGTGCTCGAACAGCGGCCGACTGGCGTACAGCGCGGGCATCGCCGCGTCGGTGCTGGTGACGACCCCGCCCTGGTCGTACCAGGTGAAATCGTCGGCCATGTCCAGTTCGAGGCCGCCGGCGGCTCGGATGTCCTCGCCGAACCCAGGGAAGAAGTCCTCCAAGGTCACCCGGCCGGCCTCGAGCATGGCGTGTGGCTGGCTCGTCTGCAGGGCTCCGTCCCGAATCGTCGGCTCGTCGGGAAACTCGTCGCGCTCGAGCATCACCACCTCCTCGAAGGCGTCGTCGAGTACCCGCGCGGCACAGAGCCCGGCCATACTCCCACCGAGAATTATCGCCCGCTCGCCGAGCGGCCGCACCGATCGCCCGTCGTATCGCTCGGTATCGGCTAGTGTCATCGTTCCAGGTTGCTGTCAATCATATACGAACTTTCGATAACACTTACCAGTTCGGTTCGGGGACATCATTGTCCCGTCGGATGGCGCGGGACTCGGACGTCGGTGACGCGAGGCTCCCATCGGCTCGAGCGGCCGCTGTACGCGGTCACCGCGCTATTATGGTGAGAGAATGGAGCTACGTCTCGACATCCTGGACTGGAGCTCTGCACGATCGACAGCATGGGAGCATCCAGCATCCCGTCGAGTCACTGGCACTACCAGAGTTACCGGTAGGTCTGACCCGCATTGGTCGGGTGGGTTCACTGGAGGGTGGTTCTCGTTCCCGGTCGGGGGGGCAATCTGTAGATGACGCCTCCTGGGCTTTCTGTAGACTGGTCAGACAGGCGCCTGCCACCAAGTAACACATTTGTGCGCTCCAGCAATATAGAATCCTATTATGGCAACAGGGAATATCACGGCCCCGGGCGGAACGGACGGGCGATCCGAAGTGCTCTCGACGGGTCACGAGGTTGAGCTCCCGCTCTCGACCCGCGCGACGCTGACCGGCGCGGTCCTGTCGGCGTCCCCGGACGCAGTCCAAGAGCTGCTCCCGTCCGGGCTGACCCCGATTCGAGCCACCCCAAGCCGCGCGGCTGTGACGTTCCTGTGTGTCGAGTACGACCGGATCGGCCACGACTCCGGGATTGAGCCATACAACGAGTTCGGCGTCATGCTCCCGGCCGTGCACGACAATACCCGGACGCTACCGTACGTGTCGGTGTTCACCCGGGGGGTGTCCGGCTACGTCTGGTACCTGCCGGTCACCTCGGAGCCGGCCAAGGCCCTCGGGGTCGACATCTGGGGGTACCCGAAGGCGGTCGCCGACATCACCCACACCAATCGTGGCTCCGCGCGGCGAACGTCCGTGCGCGTCGACGGCCAGCAGCTAATCGACATCACCGTTGAGCGACCGCCGACGTTCGGCCAGAGCGACTCCGGGGTGAGCTACACCACTAAGGACGGAGCTCTCCTCCGCCAGCGGACGGAAATGAACGGCGAGATTGGAGTCTGGCCGTACAGCAGCAGCGTCTCCTACACCCTCGGCGACCACCCGCGCGCCCGGCGGCTCGCAGACCTCGATCTGAGCGACCGCGCGCTGATGCGGTTCGCGGCCGACATCGAGTTCATTATTCACGAAGGGAGGCAGGTCAGCAGCATATAATCGACCGCCCTCAAGTTTGGGAGTACTGCAGTTCCGTTTCCCACGTCAGGAGATCCGCCGCTGCTATCGACCCCGCTCGGAGTCTGAATCCAAGACGCGGTGTCGGCGAGGGGCACAGCGACCGTTCCCGTCGGGCCGCCGACTCCCGATGCTACTCCGCTCGTGAGAGCGTGGCGTTGATGCCGTCGCCCGGCCGGAGCGTTGGTGTCACCAGCAGGTCCGACAGTTGGTCGCGGGACACCTCCACGTCGAAGTCCCGGACAAGCGTCGCCAAGGCCACGCGCGCGCCGTTGACCGCGAACCCCCGCCCGATACAGGAGTGGGGCCCGCTGGCGAACGCAAAGTACGCGGCCCGGTCGCCGGGACCGCGGTCGTCCCAGCGCGAGGGATCGAACTGCCGCGGGTTCTCGAAAAACCGGCCGTCGCGGTGGACCGACCACTGGGGCATGATGACGAGCGAGCCGTCGTCCAGTCGGTAGCCGCCGAGCGACTGATCCCCGTCCACACGGCGCAGCACTGCCCACGCCGGCGGGTACAACCGGAGCCCCTCGGTGAACACCTTGCCGGTGTAGGTGAGCTCGGCGGCGTGGTCGTAGCCGGGGACATCGTCGCCGATGACCTCCCGTGCCTCCGCTCGAACCCGCTCGCGGATCTCCGGGTGCTCGGAGAGCAGCGTCTGCGTGTACGTCATCCCGAGCGCCGTCGTCTCGTGACCGGCGATCAGGAACGACACCACTTGGTCGCGCAAGTGGTTCTCCGGGTACTCGCGGTCGCCGGACGCCTCCGCGAGCATGAGAAAGTCGAGCATGTCCTGTGGGGGTGCGTCGGAGTTGCGTCGAGCGCGCTTGGTCTCGATGATGTGCTCGCCCAGCTCCCGGAGCCGGGCAGCCACCTCCCTGGCCTCCGCCGATGGCAGGTCGGGGAACCACTCTGGAGTGATCGTGGTCGGCGAGACCTCGAACTCGGTCGCCGCCTGCCGGGCCAGCCGGTGCATCTCCGCTGCCGTGTCAGCACCGATATCGACCCCGAACAGCGCCCGACTGGCGGCCCGCACCGTCACGCTGGTCATATCGCGGTGCAAATCCCGCTCAGGATCGCCCGCGTCGACGGCCGCGGCCCAGTTCTCGCGAAGCGACGTCACCTGTTCGCCCACCGCGTCGACGTACGTCTCCAGCGGCCCAGATCCGAAACCCGGCGAGATGACCTCCCGCTGATCGCGCCACAGCGACCCCTCGGTCTGGACTAAGCCGTTTTCGGCGATGAGGGCCGCCGCGCCGCTGGCCGGAATTCGCACGAAGTCGTCGATCCTGTCCATTGCCTCGTGACACAGCGTTGGGTTGGTCACGACGACGATCGATGGCCCGATGGGCAGCGACAGCTCTGCGATGTCGTCATACCGCGACTGCATCCCTTCCAGAAACCGGAGCGGCGTCCGTGTGAATCGCAACGCGTTGACGATGCCAGCCTCAGGTGGGCGTGGTGGACGCCGTCCCTGACTCATGTACCGTTGTTCGGCCCGAACGGTTTGTGTGTTTCGAGCCGAAGGGGCCGGGCGCCTCGTTTTGATGAACTCCGAGTGACTGGAGATGGTTCCGGACTGATATCGGCACGCGCTAGTGGTCACCGTCATGCTGGCGCTCCTCGCGAGCGCCCGATACCTCGGTCGACGATAGAGGCCCTTACCGACAATAACCGTCGCAGCGACCGAATCGTCGCGTTATGTGCTCTCATCTTCGTCGCCGGCAACGAACGCCGCCAGCGAGCGGTCCTGCTCGCCCACGTCCGTCGGCGGCGCGACCTGTCGGGACTCCAGGCCGAACTCTGCCAGCAGTTGCTCGGCCCGCTCAGTGACCGAGGGCGCCACGAGGATGCCACGGACGTCGGCGTCGACGCTCTCGACGTACCGCCGGAGCTGACTGACGGCGTCGGGACCGACCCGCCGGCGCTTCAGCTCGAGGATCACCGGCCGGCCCTCGCTGTCGTAGCCCCACA
>CAZLOO010000245.1:0-4266 GCA_964561055.1 uncultured Halobacteriales archaeon | reverse complement strand
GGGCTGTCCGGCGGCCCCGTCACCGCAGTGGTCACCCTCGCGGCGTACGCCGCCGGGATGAGCTTGCTGATGATCGGCGTCACCGCACTGTCGGCGCTGGGCAAGGGGACAGTGCTCCGGGCGGCCTCCCGCAACACCGGGCTCATCTCTCGGGCGGCCGGCGTGTTGCTCGTCATAGCCGGCCTGGCCCAGATCTACTTGTTCCTGTTCCAGTTCGACGGCCTGCGGATCCTTGGGCTGGCATAGGGTCTGCTGGCGCTCGTGACTGTCGGACCGACGGCGGTGACCGACAGCAGAAGGATGCCCAGCGTTGCGCCCGCAGCCCCGAGCGCCACGCTACTCCGGGGGGGCGAGGTTGTTCTGTCCCCACTCGCGCATCGCCTCTATCACCGGCTCTAGGGACTCCCCCCGGTTGGTGAGCGAGTAGCGCACCCGGACGGGCTTGTCCGAGACGACAGTCCGGTTGATGAGGCCGTGCTCTTTAAGCCGGTCGAGGCTGTCCGAGAGGACCTTGCTTGATATGCCGTCCACCGCGGCTTTCAGCTCGTTGAACCCGCTGGGGCCGTTCGTCAGGAGACGGTGGACGATAACGGGATGCCACTTCGGGCCGAGAACAGTCGCTGTCGAGGTTATCGGGCACCATTCCTCGCCGGCACACCACACCTCTAATCTGGGGGCGTCCTCGCTCATGGGCGGCGTAACGAACTCCCGGGTCGTAACGTTACCGATGGTTATGGGGTAACGAGACGAAGTCCGACGGCGGAGAGTTGAGCCGGAGCGGTCGACAGTGCCGGTCTGGCGGTCGGGAACGGGCGTGTCAGGGCCTGACACCGCTGGCGCGAAGCACTATGCTTTTACGTCGCGGCAGTGAATCAGCGATACAGTCTCGTGCGACGGGGCGGAAGCGTCACGGTATGACACGTACGCTGCTCGTGCCGTCATCGATAGCGCGGGAGGCCGAGGACAAGCGGGAGGCGACCCGGAAGCTGGGATACGTCGCCCGCGCGGCCACGGTGTTCCGCGCCGACCGGCTCGCCGTCTTCCCCGACAGGAAGGGTGAAACCGGTCGCTTCGATGGCGGGTTCGTACGGGCCGTGCTGGCCTACGCGGCCACACCCCCCTACCTCCGAAAGGAGGCCTGGGGACGGCGCGACGAACTGGAGTACGCCGGCGTGCTGCCGCCGCTCCTCCCCGCCGGACAGACCGGCTCCGAACACCGTTCGGGGTCGTCAAGACAGGGAATCGTGACCGAGGTCGGAGCTGACGGGCGCGTCAGGGTCAATTGCGGCCTGCAACACCCAATCTCCCTCCCCGTACCGTCCGGGATGGCGGTCGAGGAGGGAGAGCGCGTGACCGTCAGGGTATCCTCGCGGGAACCGCTCCGCGCACGACTCGTCGACGGACCCTTCCCGGGGCTCGCCGTCGAGGAGACGGAGCTGTCGGTGGCGCTGTCCCGGCCCGACGCAGGGTTCAGGATCGCCACCTCCCGGCACGGCAAGACGCTCACGGTCGAGCGTCTCGGCGGGCTGGTCGACGACGGATTCACCGTCGCGTTCGGCTCACCCGGCCGGGGGCTACCGAGGATACTCGACGTCGACCCCGATGCGGTCGGGAAAGACGCGAGAGACACGGACGAACCATCAGGCGGGTTCGACCTCTGGCTCGACACGGTTCCGAACCAGGGATCCGAGACGGTGCGGACCGAGGAGGCGATATTCGCCACGCTCGGGGCCCTGAACCTGCCGAGGAGGTAACAAGAATGCCACAACCGAGCAGACCACGAAAAGGTTCGATGGGGTTCAGCCCCCGCGTTCGAGCGGCACGAGAAGTGCCGAGTATGTCGACCTGGCCTGGCGACGACGGCCCGGTCGGCATCCAGGGATTCGCCGGCTACAAGGCCGGGATGACCCACGTCGTCATGATAAACGACCAGCCGGACTCCCCCCGCGAGGGGACCGAGGAGACGGTGCCGGTGACGGTCGTCGAGACGCCCCCGATGCGGGCGGCGGCCCTGCGAGCCTACGAGCAGACCCCTTACGGGCTGCGACCGATGACGGAGGTGTGGGCCGAAGAGTCCCACGAGGACCTCTCGCGAGCGGTCGAGATCGGCGACGATGACCCCGAGGGGGCGGAGGAACAGATGCGTGAGGCGCTGGCAAACGGCGACCTGGCGGACCTGCGGCTGGTCACACACACGGTCCCGCGCGAGGTTCCGAGCGTCCCACGGAAGACACCTGACCTTATGGAGACTCGGGTCGGTGGCGGCTCCCTCGAGGAGCGGCTGGACTACGGGTTGGACCTTCTCGCGGAGGGCGGCGAGCACTCCGTGACGGACGTGTTCCGTGCCGGCGAGTACGCCGACGCCGCGGCCGTCACGAAAGGTCAGGGCACCCAGGGCCCAGTAAAGCGCTGGGGCGTCCAGAAGCGCAAAGGAAAACACGCTCGCCAGGGATGGCGCCGACGCATCGGTAACCTGGGGCCATGGAATCCCTCGCGGGTGCGCTCGACGGTGCCCCAGCAGGGCCAGACCGGCTACCACCAGCGCACGGAGCTAAATAAGCGGCTGGTCGCCGTCGAGGACGAGGAGCCGGTGACTCCGGACGGCGGCTTCGTTAACTACGGCGAGGTCGAGGGACCGTACATGCTGGTGAAGGGCTCGCTCCCCGGGCCGAAACAGCGGCTCGTCCGCTTCCGACCGGCGGTGCGTCCGAACGACCAGCCCCGGCTCGACCCCGAGGTGCGGTACGTCTCCACCGGGAGTGATCAAGGATGAACGCTACTGTACGCGGCCTTGACGGCGAGGCCACAGGCGAGATAGAGTTGCCGGAGGTGTTCGGGACAACGTTCCGACCTGACCTCATCGGCAAGGCGGTCGAGACAGCCCACGCCAACCGCAAGCAGCGCACCGGCGCCGACGAGTACGCCGGGATGCGAACGCCCGCCGAGTCGTTCGGCTCCGGGCGCGGGCTGGCCCACGTTCCCCGCGAGGGCGGCCAGGGTCGGCGAGTCCCCCAGACGGTCGGCGGCCGGCGGGCCCACCCGCCGAAGGCCGAGAAGGACCCCGGCAAGAAGATCAACGACAAGGCGCGCCGGCTGGCGATTCGATCGGCGCTGGCGGCGACCGCGGACGCGGAACTGGTCCGAGAACGCGGCCACCAGTTCGAGGAGGTTGATCTGCCGGTGGTTGTCTCCGACGAGTTCGAGGACTTGGTCAAGACCCGCGAGGTCGTCGACGTGCTGGAGGCGCTGGGTCTCCATGCCGATATCGAACGGGCCGACGAGGGCCGGAACGTCCGGGCCGGACGCGGGACGACTCGCGGCCGAAAGTACCGCGAACCGTCGTCGGTGCTGTTCGTCACCAGCGGAGAGCCGTCAAAGGCAGCGCGCAACTTAGCTGGCGCGGACGTGGCCACCGCCGCCGAGGTGAACGCCGAGGACCTCGCTCCCGGCGGTCACCCCGGCCGGCTAGCGGTGTTCACGGAGTCCGCCATCGAGGAGGTGGCCGAGCGATGAGCGTCATCCGGTACCCCAACGTGACGGAGAAGGCGATGGACGAGATGGACTTTCAAAACAAGCTGGAGTTCGTCTGTGATCCCGACGCCTCGAAGGACGAAATCCGCGAGGCCGTCGAGACGCAGTTCGAGGTGAGCGTGGTATCGGTGAACACCCAGGTTCGGCCGCAGGGCGACAAGAAAGCGGTCGTCCGGCTGTCCGAGGATGACGACGCCCAGGAAGTGGCCTCGCGAATCGGGGTGTTCTGAGAATGGGACGACGCATCCTCGGCCAACGGCGCGGGCGCGGCACGCCCACGTTCCGAGCGCCGAGCCATCGGTACAAGGCCGAACTGTCTCACCGTACCGTCGAGGACGACGACCTCGTTGTCGGCGAGGTCGTCGGCATCGAGCACGACCCAGCGCGGTCGGCGCCGGTCGCGGAGGTCGCCTTTGAGGACGGCGACCGCCGGCTGGTGTTGGCCCCGGAGGGGATTGCTGTGGGCGACGAGATCCAGCTGGGCATCACGGCCGCCATCGAGCCGGGCAACACACTCCCCCTGCGGGAGATCCCTGAGGGCGTTCCCGTCTGTAACGTGGAGCGCCAGCCCGGTGACGGCGGGAAGTTCGCGCGCGCCTCCGGCGTGAGCGCGACGCTGCTGAGCCACGACCGCCGGGCGACGGTGCTGCAACTGCCCAGCGGAGAGATGAAGCGGCTGAACCCGGACTGCCGGGCGACCATCGGCGTGGTCGCCGGCGGCGGTCGGACGGAAAA
>CAZLOO010000244.1:0-4269 GCA_964561055.1 uncultured Halobacteriales archaeon | reverse complement strand
CCCGCTTGGCGTAGGCGACGTACTTCCGGAGGATCTCCCGCTCGATGGCCGGCTCCACGTCCTCCGTGACGCTGTCGACCTCCTCCTGGCTGTAGTCCGACCGGGCGTTCTGCGTGCGGTGGGTGTTCAGCTCCCCCGCGTAGTTGGTGTTGAGGATGTGGCTCGCCAGTTCGCGATCCCGCTCCGGGTCGGGCTTGTCCGTCACCGTGAAGATCAGGTCGAACCGGGAGATGAGCGCCGGCTCCAGGTCGATCTGTTCGGCGATCGCCTCGTACTCGTCGAACCGGCCGTACTTCGGGTTGGCCGCACCCAGCAGCGCACACCGCGACTTCAGGGTGGCGTTGATGCCGGCCTTGGAAATCGAAATGCTTTGTTGCTCTAGCGCTTCGTGTAACGCTGACCGGTCCTCGGAGTTGTGGACGACCATCCCGTTAGCCACGAAGTTGTGGGTCTCCTCGACGGTGAGGTCGTACACCTTCGGTGTCCGACGGGCTTCGACCTCGTCGAGGAGCCGGGAGAGCTCCTGCCGGACCTCCCCAATCCGTCTTTCCGCTGCCGCCCGAACATCCGGGAAGCGATTAGTATCGACGACCCCATTGAACCACCGCGAAACCGTCGAGACGGCAACGTTCAGATCCGCCGCCAGCTCTTGGAAGGAGACGCCGTACCGATCGAGTTCGGTCCGGAGCGATTCCCAGGATTCAGTCTCCGGATCGGTAGCCAGCAGCCGCCGTGCCTCAGCCAGTGCCTCGTCGGTCGGACAGCCAAGCAGATCGGCCAGTTCCCGTCGGAGCACCGGCACGCGGTCGGTGGACACATCCGCCTCAACCGGTTGGACCCCTTCGACCTGACGCCACTTCACGTCGCCACGGACGAGCGATCGGAACGTTGCAAGGTCCGTGTCTGCCACCTCCTGGACGACCGACCGAAGCCGTTCTCGCAGCGTCTCACGGAGCTGTTCGTCACTTCCCCACCGCTCCGACACCTGTGGCTGCCTGTACGGCGTCCCCTCCGCGAGTTCGGACTGCGAGACGTGGTACCGCTCCTTGAGCTCCGCCAGCTGCTCCCACGAGCAGGGCGTCCCGAGCGTGGTGCGGTCCTCTCTGGCCTGCCGTCTCCTCTCCTCGAACGCCTCGAGAATCCGGCGGGCACGGTGACAGGAGACGTGTGCGTCCTCCTGCTCGAAGTTGCAGTACGTAACCGGCTCGATGCCACACTCTCGCTGGTAGAGACGGAGCTGTTTGCGACGGTTGCGTAGGAGGTCTCCGACTCCGGGAATCACATCGAGAATCGTCCTGTCCCCGTCGGCCGATGCGACAACCTCCTCCAGTGCCTCCTGCTTCCGCGACAGGGTGAACCCGATTCGTCGCTCGTAGGCCGCAAGCGAATCGGCGTCCGTGATCGCGAGCACGTGCAGGTCGCGTCCCTCGGCTCGCTCGCGAGTCTGGAGCTGGCTTGAGACGCCGAACTTCAGGAGCACCTCTTTCGTACCAAGAAGGAGCTGGTAGCTCGAGGAAAACAACCGTAAGTTGCCGGTACGGGTGTCCACGGCCCCTTCGCTGTCGGCCAGTGCCCGAACGAAGGCGGCCTTCGTCTCCCGGCTACCCGCCGTGACCGCCTCGGGGAACGACTTCCCGTCGTAGGTTTCGAGATTCATTCCGGCTTCGAGCACTGCATCAGCGTGGTTCTTGCCTGAAAGCCTGACTGTCTCGACGCCGTCGTCACGCTGCTCGCTGGGCGGCCGGGACGGCTCCACACCGAATGCCTGGCGACATGCGCGCTCGAAGTCCGATAGCAGTTCCTCCTCGCTGTTGGTGAAACGGATTCCATAGGTCCCCTGCGAGCGGTCGTAGTACACGTTCCCGTCCCCGGAGAGATAGCCCAGCACGGCACCCAGCGCCGGTGATGGACCGTCTCCGGCGACTGTACCGCCGCCAGCAACTGCCACTCCACCATCACTCGCGGCGTCCGGAACGGACTTCGGCACGTACACCCAGTCCTCCTCGTCGAGTTCCGCCGCGGCCTTCTCGACCCGCTCGCCGTCCTTGACGACGAAGAACGGGTGGTCCTCGGTGGTCGTCAGCGTCTCGCCCGTCGAGAGTGTCACCGTTCGTAACGTCTCCGGAGCGTCGTACTCGTGGACGGCCGTGACGGGCCGGGAGACGACGTTCCCGTCCTCGTCCATCGTCCAGGCGTCGGCGCCGACGTCCCTGATCGTCCGGCCGTTAGGTAACTGCTCGATGCTCCCGCTCTCGGCAGCCCCCCGAGCCAGTTCCCGGATGCGCGTGACGCGACCGTCACCGAGATGTACCAGCGTGTCGCCGGTCACACAGCGCATCTTGTCCAGTTCGTCGATCGCCGCCACTCCCTGGTCGGCGAGTACCAGTGCGCCCGCTTCGAGAGTCCACTGCTGGCCGTCGCCGAAGTCGTCGCGTACAGCGGCGGCGGTGAGCCCGGCTGCACTGCTCCCCTTCCCGGAGGTGTACACCGCCCGCGGCGCGAGGTTGCGGACGTACTGGAGCAGGACGGAGTTGTGCGAGACGACCCCGTTCGAGAGATAGCTGTGCGTGCCCGCGACCTCCAGGTCGTACACCCAGTCGTACTCCGGATCGACCGCCTCGATGGACTCGATACGGTCCCACCGGAGGTCGTTGTCCGCCAGCCTCCGGAGCCGGTCGACGTCGTCGCTGACGCCGAGCGCCTCGTCGATGCGGTCGAGCACCGTCTCCCGGGCGGCGGCTGTCGTGCCGCCGTCCGGGGCAACCTCCTCGCGCTCGTAGTAGCTGATGGCGCCCTGGCTCACGTCTGTCCCCTCGGCGAGCGTCGATTGGGAGATGCCGAGCTCCGAACGCACCGCCCGGACGTCCTCCCAGTCGCCGTCGGCGAGCCGTTCCCTGGTCGCCCGGAGCCAGGCCAGGCGGTCCTCGAACGCCTCGACGACGGTCTGGAGGCTCTCCCGACTCGGGTCCCGGTCGCCGCGCTCGTAGTGCTGGTACGTCGAGCGCGGCAGGCCACAGTCGGACTGAGACAGCGCCAGCGTCTCCCTGACCCGGGCGAGGTCGCCCGCGAGATTGGGGACGATGTCGGTGTTCGTGTTCCCGCCGACATCGTCGAAGGGGGCCGCGGCCTCGGTCTTCCGGTCAGTGACGAAGCCGATCCGCTCGGCGTACTTCCTGGCGTCCTTACCGCTGATGCGGAGCCGGTAGCTGCCGTTGTTTCGGCCCTCGACGGAGGCGTCGATACCGAACGTCGTCAGGAGCTGCTGCACCCCACCGAGCAGCTCACGGCTCGCCGAGGCGACCGTTATCTCGCGCTGGGTCGTCGAGACGTGGGCCTCGCCCTCGACGTACGCGCGAAGGAAGCCCCTCCGCACCGGTGCGCTCGCCCGGAACAGCTGTTCCGGAACGCGCTGGTGCTCCGAGGTCTCCAGCAGCGCCGGCTCCAGGTTCGAGAGGAAGCTAACCAGCTCGCTCGCGGTGCAGGACAGCTCCCGCGCGGGCCGGTCAGCCCTCGCGGCCCGCTCGGTGTAGGTCAGCCCCAGCCGGTCGAGCGCGTCAGCTACGTCATCCAGCACCGCGCGGTCGTTGTTTGTTACCCTGACCGACCCGCTGTTGTCGTCGCTGTGGACGACGTGGCCCTCGGCGACGACGTAGCCCACGAGCCGCGCGAGCCACGGGGTCCACTCCTCCGGCGGTTCGAGCCGCACCGCGTTGTTCGCCCGGGAGCGGCGGAACGCCACGTCGAGCGTGTCGTCGCCCTCAGCCGGCACCGACCGGGGTGTCGCGACGAACTGCCCTTCTTCCAGCGCCTCACCCTCGACGGGCTCCATCCGGCCGCCGGACTGGACGAACAGCGGGTGCGAGGGCGTGACCTCCAGTTCCCGCCCGCTCGCGGTGTGGAGCCGGTACATCCGCTCGGGCGCCTCGCGCTTCCACACCTTCGTCGCACGCCGCTCCGTGACCGTCCCGTTCTCCTCGACGGAGGGCAGCGGGATATCCACCTCGTCGTACACGCCGTCGTCGACCGGCGTCGGGTCGTCGAGGTTCGCCTCCACGAGCTCCCTGATAGGGACCCGCCGGCCATCCCCGATCGTCACTCTCGTATCCCCTCTCAGACACTTCCCCGTGCCGGGATCTCCTATCAGGAGGATGTGGAAATCACCACGTATCCGAGAGCCGTCGGGGAGGTTCTTCGTGACGCCGGAGAACAACTGCAGCATGATCGACAGCTTCTCGCGCTCGTAGCCGTAGATGGAGGGCGCCAGCGAGC
>CAZLOO010000243.1:2556-4293 GCA_964561055.1 uncultured Halobacteriales archaeon | reverse complement strand
GACCGCACGGACGGGCTGGCGCTGATCTCCCAGCCGGTCGGGGAGCTCGCCGCCGCGGCGGACTACGTCCGGTCGGAGTTCGGTGACGACACCGTCGACGCCTGTAGCATCGTCAACGCGAAGGCCGGCAACTGTGCGGAGGACTGTGGGTTCTGTGCCCAGTCGGTCCACTTCGACACCGGAATCGAGAACTACGGCTTCCTCGGGCCTGAGCGGATCCTTCAGGCCGCCAAGCGGGCCGAGCGCGACGGCGCCCAGCGGTTCGGCATCGTCGTCGCCGAGAAGGGGGTCTCGAAGGACGGCCGACCGGAGGAGTGGGCGGAGGTTTTGGAGGCGATACGGCTCGTGCGCGACGAGACCGCGGTAGAGGTAGACGCCAGCCTCGGCATCCTTACTGAGGAGGAGGCACGGATTCTTGCCGAGGAGGGAGTCAACCACTACAATCACAACATCGAGACATCCCCGCGGTACTTCCCGGAAATCGTCGGTACCCACGACTTCGCTGACCGGGTCCACACCCTTGAGGTGGCGAAGGACGCGGGGATGGACCTCTGTGCGGGCGTCATCCTCGGGATGGGTGAGACGCCCACCGACCGGGTGGACGCCGCCATTGCGCTCCAGAAAATCGGTATCGAGTCCCTCCCAGTGAACGTTCTCAACCCCGTCGCTGGAACGCCGCTGGGCGAGGATGGCGAGGCTGAGATAACGACGGAGGGTATCGTCCGCACGGTCGCAGTGTACCGGCTACTTCACCCCCACGCGCGGGTGCGGCTCACGGGCGGCCGGGAGGCCAACCTCGACGCGGACGAACAGCACCTCCCCTTCGAGGCCGGCGCGGACGGCATCCTCACAGGCGACTATCTCACCACGTCCGGCCAGTCTCCAGGCGACGACATCGAGGTGATGGAGCAGGCGGGAATGGAGCCGAACATGGAGGCCAACGAGTTCGACCCGGAGGCAGTAAAGACGCGGTCTCGGGACGCCGGGGAGAGCGTCGGGGCCGCGGGGACGGCGACCAGCAACGCGAGCAACGATTGAGACGTACACGACACAATGGACGACACCACGTTCGCAGTACTCGGAACGGGCGGTATCGGCAGGAGAGCACTCGAGGTTTCGGAACACAAGGACCTCACCCCGGTAGCAGCGTGTGACCGCCAGGGAATCGCCGTCGACCACGACGGCCTGGACGTAGACGAGCTACTCGCGGCCACGGAGGGCAACGTCGCCAGCGACGGCGGCGCCGCGGTGAAACAGACCGGCCGCGACCAGGGGGTCGCGGCGTCGGTCCAGGGCCGACCGACGGAAACGCCTATCGATGACGTAATCGCCGAGAGCGACCGTATCGACGCAGTACTGATGGCGCTGCCGAATCTTGAACACGACTTCATTCCGCGGGTGGCCGATCGGTTCGTCGAGGCAGGCTACTCCGGGGTGCTGATAGACGTGCTCAAGCGCTCCCGCGTGATCGGTATGCTTGATGAGCGCGTGGACGCCTTCGAGGAGAGCGGGATCACGTTCGTCTGTGGTGCCGGCGCCACGCCCGGCTTCCTCACCGGCGCGGCAGCGCTGGCGGCCCAGTCGTTCGTCGAGGTCGAAGAGGTGGAGATCTGGTGGGGCGTTGGCCTCCGGTCGGGCTACGAAGACAACCGCGGCACCGTCAGGGAAGACATCGCCCACCTCGATGCCCGAATCATCCATGGGCACGGCGAACTCGCCGAGTACGCTCGGATCCTG
>CAZLOO010000243.1:0-2546 GCA_964561055.1 uncultured Halobacteriales archaeon | reverse complement strand
AGGAGATAGAGGCCGTTGTCGACGAGCACGACGGCGTCGTCGAGTTCGAGGACATGGAGCACGCCGACGACGTGCTGCTGGAGCGGGCGGGCATCTGCGACGCCGAGGACGTCACCGTCGGCGGTATCCTAGACGTCCGCTCCGACGAGAAACCGACTACCACGACCGTCCGGGTGACCGGGCGCACGTTCGACGGTCAGCGGGGCACCAACACGTTCCAGTTGGACGACAACACCAGCATGGCGGCGAACGTCAACGGGCCGGCGATGGGCTACCTGACCGCGGGCGTGCGCCGGAATCGCGCCGGCGAGTACGGCGTGTTCGGGCCGGCGGACATGATGCCGGGGTTTTGAGCCGTGACCCGGCGCCCCGCCGTCGATGGCGAGCGCGCAGCCGGTGCTGCCCGTGGGTTCGATCCCGCCGCCAGGCTCGCCGCCCGCGAGCGTCGCGACCTGCGTCGTGACCTCCGCCCGGTCGACCGGGTGGCCGCGAGGGGCCGATTCGCACCCGATCCGGGAGGCGAGCAGCCGGAGTGGGGCGACGAACAGGTTGTGTTCGCGGCCAACAACTACCTCGGGCTGACTACCCATGAGGGGGTCCGGGACGCCGCGGTTCGCGCCGTCCGGGAGGTCGGGACCGGCGCCGGCGCCAGCAGACTGGTCACCGGCGACACCGGCTGCCACCGGGCACTGGAGCGTGCCCTCGCCGACACGAAGGGGACCGAGCGAGCGCTGGCGTTCTCCTCGGGGTACGCCGCGAACGTTGGCACCATCACGGCGCTGGAGCCGGACGTCATTTTCTCCGACGCCCTGAACCACGCCAGCATCGTCGACGCCTGCCGGCTGTCCGGCGCAGAGATTGTCACCTACGACCACTGTGAAGCCGACGACTTGGCGGCTCAGATGGAGGGGTATGCCGCCGTAAGCGGAGACCCGGGCTCCTGGCTGGTGGTCACCGACAGCGTATTCAGTATGGACGGGGACGTGGCGCCGCTCGGCGCCATTTGTGACGCTGCCGAGCGGTACGGCGCCTGGGTGATGGTCGACGAGGCCCACGCCACCGGGCTGTTCGAGGACGGGGGCGGCATCGTCCAGCGCGAGGGACTGAGCGACCGCGTCCACGTCCAGCTCGGCACTCTCTCGAAAGCCCTGGCCGCCCAGGGCGGCTACGTCGCCGGGAGCGAACCCCTGATAGAGTACCTCGTCAACGCCGCCCGACCATTCGTATTCTCGACCGGGCTGGCGCCGCCTGCGACCGCCGCAGCCCGGAAGGCGTTAGCCGTAGCGAGGGAGAGCGACCGCCGCGAGCGGCTGTGGGCCAACGTCGCTCGGCTCCGGGAGGGGTTGACGGACCTCGGCTACGAGGTGTGGGGCGACACTCAGATACTCCCCGTCGTGGTCGGCGACCGGACGGACACGCTGGCGCTGGCCGACGCCGTCGCCGAGCGGGGCATCGTCGCGCCCGCGATCCGCCCCCCAACGGTACCCGAGGAGACGAGCCGCGTCCGGTTGGCGCCGATGGCCACCCATACGAGGGCCGACATCGACCGCTGTGTCGAGGCGTTCGGGGCCGCCGGGCGCGCCCTGGGGCTGGTGTGAGATCAGATATCGAGCCCGGCCTCGCCGTCGTCGGCACCGGCACCGGCGTCGGAAAGACTGTCCTCACCGCCGGGCTGACCGGCTGGCTCCGCAAGGAAGGAGTTGATGCTCGTGCCGTCAAGCCGGTCCAGAGCGGTGCCCCGGATGACGACGCCGCGGTCGTCAGGGCGGCCTGCGGGAGCGATGCAGCGGCGACCTGTCCCCGCTACCTGGAGCCAGCGCTGGCTCCGCGGGTGGCCGCCGAGCAGGCCGGCGAGAGAATCGACTACGACATGGTACTCTCGGAGACGATCGCGGCCGTCCGGGATGCCGAGGTGGCGTTGGTCGAGGGGGTGGGCGGGCTTCGGGTGCCGCTGGCCGGGGACCGGGAGGTACTGGACCTCGTGGCCGATCTCGACCTGCCGGCGGTGCTGGTCGCACACTCGAGGTTAGGGACGCTCAACCACAGCGCACTATCGGTGGACGCCCTGCGGCGGCGGGACATTCCTGTCCGCGGTGTCGTGCTGAACCGCTACGAGGGCGCGGACGTCGCCGAGCGCACAAACCCCGCAGAACTAGAGCGGATGACCGGCCTGCCCGTGCACACGGTGCCACCGATCGCAGCCGTGCCGGAGGGGGTAGTGAGGGCCGTGGAGGAGGCGCTACCCGCGAGCCTCCTCCCGCCCGAGGTACGCGAGCGGCGCTAGTCCCCGGCGCTGGGCCGGTAGGCGCGACTGATCGCCTTCCAGCGGTTCGTCCGGAAGCGGTGCAGGTTCACCGCCATCGGGACCGCCGTCTCGACGAGGAACGCGGCCTGCAGTCCCGCCACTCCGAGGGCAGTCACCGTCCCGAGCCACGCCACTGGGAGCGCGCCGATGTACAGCCCCACCAGCGTCGCCGCAAAGGGGACACGGGTGTCGCCGGCCCCCCGGAGCACCCCCGTTAGCGAGCCGTCGATGCCCAGCGGGA
>CAZLOO010000242.1:0-4320 GCA_964561055.1 uncultured Halobacteriales archaeon | reverse complement strand
CGATGACGCTCTCGACGGGGGACGTCACCGTTCCGGGGACCGAACCGGTGGCCGAGCCGAGCTACGACAGCGGCGTCGAGCGGGAGTTTGCCGCTCGGTTCGAGGCGCTTGACCTGGACTGGTCGCTGACCCGGGAGCCGGAGCCGCTGGCGGCTGGCGCCCACGTCGTCATCCCCGACTTCGCCTTCGAGTGGAACCACTCCCCGTTTCGCGTGTTCTTCGAGATCATGGGGTTCTGGACGCCGGAGTACGTCGAGAAGAAGCTCTCCCGGCTGGCGGACCTGGAGGACGTGGAGCTGTTGGTGGCGGTCGACAAGTCGCTGGGCGTTGAGAGCGACATCAAGGCGCTGGATCACCGTGTCGTCCCCTACCGGGGGAGCGTTCGCGTGAAAGACGTCCGGGACGCCCTGCGGCGCTACGAGGAGCGCTTGGTCGAGGAGAGCGCGGCCGCCCTGCCCGAGGAACTAGTGCCCGAGGCCGACGCGGTTACCATTGAGACGCTCGCTACCGAGCACGGGGTTCCCGAGGCCGCCGTCGAGAAGCGGTCATTCCCCGAACACCGCCGTATCGGGCGCACCCTGGTTCGGCCCGCTCTGCTGGACTCGCTCGGCGAGCGTATCGAGGTCGGGATGGCGCTGTCGGAGGCGAAGTCGGAACTGGCGGCGGCCGGCATCGACGACGCCAGCGCGGCGCTGTCGGCGCTGGGCTACCGTGTCGAGTGGGAGGGGCTGGGCGGGGGCACGTTGCGCGAGAAATCTGAGCGGTGAGCGCTCCCCGGACACGGGAGCGTCGGATTCATGCAGGTCGAGCCCGTGTCATGAATTAGCATGAACGTGAAGACCGACGTTACCGACGAGGAAGTCATCATCCGGGTCGACGGCGAGCGGGTCGGGGTCCTGGACCGCGCGTTCTGGGACGACTGGACCGCCCGCATTGACAACGACCCGGAGACGTGCCTGTCAGCCTGTCTGGAGGCCGGTGAGGCACCGCTCGACGTCTGACACACCTGTCCGGTCGCTGGTACTCCCACAGGACCACGCCCCCGCCAAGAGCCGCTATCGCGGTGCCTGTCCTCACGGCCACCGAACGCGGCGGTCAGGCGGTCAGTCGCGCGCTCCCGTAGACAGTGTCAGCGACGCCACCCGTCTCCGCTGACGGCGGCGCAGTATGATGACGTCCCCCCGTGAGTTTCATTTCGATAGCGCGATCCCTGCGAAGGACGCGGCCCGGTACCTTCTTCATGTTGGTGGCAAGGGCTGGCCGCGCTGGTGGCGTACTCCAGTCGTCGGTCGGACGCTCGCGACAGCGACGACGAGTTCCGCCCCGGCGAGGAGTCGGAGTTCTGAGACGGCGGCTTCGGCCGGAACGGGAGGTTTATTCGGCTCGATGGCCTGAAATGTAAGGGCCATGAATAACGTACGCACTGGGCTGAGCTACGGGGACGTGCTGTTGGTCCCTCAACGCTCGCCCGTCGACAGCCGCAGCGAGGTGGACTTGACCGCCCGGTTCACCCCTGATCTGGAGCTGGGAACGCCGCTGGTGTCGGCCGCGATGGACACAGTGACCGAGGCCGGCCTGGCAACCGCCCTCTCCCGGACCGGCGGGCTGGGCGTGCTCCACCGGTTTCTCACCCCCGTCGAGCAAGCCGAACAGGTGCAGGAGGTCGTTGCCGACGGTGAGCGAGTCGCCGCCGCGGTGGGCATCGACGAGGACTACCTCGACAGGACCGAGCGGGTGCTTGACGCGGGCGCGGCCGCGGTAGTGGTGGACGTCGCCCACGGGCACTTAGAGCGAACCATCGACGCCGTCGCGGCGATCCGGTCGTCGTTCCCGGACGCCTCGCTGGTTGCTGGCAACGTCGCTACCTCAGAAGGGGTCGCGGACTTGGCGGCGGCGGGCGCCGACTGCGTGAAGGTGGGTATCGGCCCCGGCTCGCACTGCACCACCCGGACGGTGGCCGGTGCCGGTGTGCCGCAGTTGACCGCCGTCGACGACTGTGCCCGGGCCGCCCGCGAGTACGGCGTCACGATCTGTGCGGACGGTGGCATCCGTTCCTCCGGCGACGCGGTAAAGGCGCTGATGGCCGGTGCGGACACGGTGATGCTGGGACGGTTGTTCGCCGCCACGGCGGAGGCGCCGGGCGCCGTCGTCGAGCGCGACGGACAGCGCTACAAGCGCTCGCGAGGGATGGCGACGACCGCCGCCGCCGAGGCCCGCGAGGACAAGGACGAGGGGGTTGGTGCCGACGAAGGAGTGGAGGCGCTCACACCCTACACGGGGCCGGTCGCGGAGGTGGCCGAGGAGTTCTGTGCTGGAATCCGGTCTGGGCTGTCCTACTGCGGCGGTCACACCATCCAGGCGGCCCGCGAGCGGGCTGAGTTCGTCCGCGTCGCCCCCAGCGCGAAGGAGCGAGAGGGCTACCACGCAGACCAGAACTGGGAAGGGGTCACCGTCCCGGCCGCGGACGACGACTGACGCGCTTCAGTTCGAGTTCCGTCGCGGCCCCAGTGCGGCTTCCTGTCCGTGGCGATGCCTGGCTCCGAATGGCCGAGCGCGTTCGCCGCCATGCCGATCCGCTTGTCGAACGGTGCACGGGACTGATCCCCGACGACGACGTCGTTGTGCGGGCATCGGCGGTGGCCGAGGGGCTGGTCGTCGCGCTGTACCGGGCTATCAGCGAGCGAGGTGCCTGGCCGATGCTCTCCTAGCGTATCCCCCTCGCGAGCAGAGCGTAACCCCCGGGCGAGCAGAGCGTAACCCCCGGGCGATCAACCCGGACGACCTTCGGACGAAGGGCTACGCGCCCGCGGCGATGGAGACGGCCGACGCCGTGGTCCTGGTCGAGGGCGCCCGCAACGCCGGCGGGACCGGCGACGTCGGCTCGGAGGTCGGAGCCGTTGCGGGTCGGGCACAGCAGCCTGCGCTACGGACGCGGCTCGACAGCTGAGGCGCTCGACACGGACACTGCTGCGCGGGGCCGGGGTACCGTCGCCGTCGTGCTCCGCGTGCCGGATGTCGACGCGGCGTACGCTGACCTCGCTGATGCGGACCGCAGCGGATCGTCGACCCACAGGATGCCCGGAGTGGGGGGATGCGCGGCTCACGTTCAGGACCCGGACGAGACGCTCGTAGAGGTGAACGAGCCTCTACAGAGGTGAGCGGGGCGTCGCTCACTCTCCGGGAAGCGGGGCAGGGGGGCGGCGGGTCAGCGCGTTCCGCACCTGCTCGGCGGCCTCGGCGGCGGCACGGGCACGCTGGTCATCGGTCAACGGAGGGCTCACACCGTGAGTCACGCGAGCGTTACATATGAGTTTCATGGCGGTTCGCGTGGTGGCGCTTCGCCCGGTCCTGCCAGCCCGGACCGGACTCGGGAGCAGCGTGTCGGCACGTCTCACTCTGTGCTACGACGGCACGCGCGCGGTCTACGGCGGTCGGCGACCCTTACAACGCTGTTCGGCCGGGAGATGATCGAGCGGGCCGGCGAGGGGATGCTCAAAACGCCTCGGCCGGCGGCCGGGGGTCGACCCCCTCAACTACGGCGTCCTCGGCCGTGAAACACCACGAGCAGTCGTTGTGGGGGGCTCGCCGAGGAGTTCGAGGACAGTAGCGTCACCGTGACGACGCTGTTCTCAGGCGGGACTGGGACCGGCTTCTTCGAGCGCGGGAGCTACGGCGAGGCGCGTATCACCGCAGACGACCCGATGAGCTCCGCAGCGGTCGTTGAGGCCGGATACCGGCGGACAACGGACCGCGGACGGCTGATCGCCTCAGCACGACTCAACACATTCCGGGTGTTCCTGGAACGGCTGCTTCCGCGGCGCCTCTCCGTGACGGCGACGGAACGGTCGATCACGGAATGAGCGCCGCCCGGTACTGACGCCGGCGTGAGCCCGTGACAGCGTGCCACCCGGTACCAACCTTTTTCCAGACTCGCCGCGACAGGAGGCCTATGTCAAAACAGATCGAGGCGCCGACGAACGCGACGCTGCCTCACTTCGGGCAGATGGGCAGCGACCGGCTCTCCATCGACGATGGCGACGGAACCGTGGTGTACGACACGGACGGCAAGGAGTACCTGGATTTCACCTCCCAGCTGTACTGCGTGAACGCAGGCCACGGCAACGAGACGGTGACCAGCCGGATGCGCGAGCAGATCGAGCGAGTCCAGTACGTCTCCTCGGAGAAGCACAACGACACCCGAACGAAGTTCGCGAGCCAGCTAGTTGAGGTCGCCCCGGAGAATCTTGAGGATGTCTTCTTCTCGGTCACCGGGAGCGAGGCCAACGAGGCGGCGATGATGATCGCCCGCGAGCTCCAGGA
>CAZLOO010000241.1:0-4328 GCA_964561055.1 uncultured Halobacteriales archaeon | reverse complement strand
TCCCTCCTACGAGGACGACGTGAACCTGCTGGCGAAGCTCAACGGCACTTCGAACTTGTGGATGGGCGAGCCGGACTCGTCGGTCAACTGTTCGGTGGAGTACGCCCGCGAGATCGGCGCCTCCTCCGTCGGCTTCACGCTGTACGGCGGCTCCAACCACGAGGTCGAGATGGCCGAGGAGTTCCGCGAGGTCCAGGAGAGCGCCCGGGCCCACGACATGCCAGTGGTGATGTGGTCGTACCCGCGGGGCCAGGGGCTAAAAAACGACACGAAGCCCGGCACCATCTCCTACGCCGCGCGGCTGGCCCTGGAGCTGGGTGCCGACGTCGCGAAGGTAAAATATCCCGGCTCGAAGGCCGCGATGGAGGACGCCGTCCGGATGGCGGGCCCGGTAAAGGTGGTGATGTCCGGCGGGTCAAAGACGACCGACCAGGAGTTCCTAGAGTCGGTGAAGGCCGTCATCGATGCCGGGGGCAAGGGGCTGGCAGTTGGGCGCAACGTCTGGCAGCGCGAGAATCCGACCCGCATTCTCGACGCCCTCGAACAGGTTATCTTCGAGGAGAACAGCGTCGACGCCGCGCTCGCGGCCGCGGACTGAGACCGATGAACGACGTCGCCGACGCCGACGACACGGTCGGGGTTGTGCTTGAGACGATCGCCCGGGTCGCCCCGGAGATCCGCGAGAGTCTCATCGGTCGGCGGACGTACGCCGACGAGGAGAACCCCACCGGAGACCGACAACTTGATGCCGACGTGTACGCGGACGAGTTGTTCGAGGAGCGCCTGCTGGATATCGGCGGGGTCGGCCAATACGCCAGCGAGGAGCGCGACGAGGTGATCGGCGACGGCGACGGGCTGGCGGTGGCGCTAGACCCGCTGGACGGCTCCTCGAACGTCCGCTCGAACAACGCGATGGGCACCGTCATCGGGGTGTACGACGAGCCCTTGCCGGCGGGTGCTGACGCGCTGGTCGCCTCGGGGTTCGTCCTGTTCGGCCCGCTGACGACGATGGTGACCGCCCGCGACGGCTGCGTCCAGGAGGCCGTCGTCGACGAGGACGGCACCCGTCGGGTCGTCGAGGAGGACCTGACGATCTCTGCCGACCCGGTAGTGTACGGTTTCGGCGGCCGGATCCCCAAGTGGCCCGACGCGTTCGCCGACTACGTCGCGGAGGTCGAGCAGGAACTGAAGCTGCGCTATGGCGGCGCGATGATCGCCGACGTCAACCAGGTGTTGACCTACGGCGGGATCTTCGGCTACCCGATGCTGACCGACCGCCCCAACGGCAAGCTCCGGCTCCAGTTCGAGGCGATCCCGATCGCCCACGTTGTCGAGACCGCCGGCGGACGCTCCTCTCACGGTGAGGGATCGATCCTCCGGAAGTCGCCCTCCGAACTTCACGAGCGAACGCCGCTGTTCGTCGGCAGCACGGAGTACATCGACCGCCTGGAGGCCGCTCTCGAGTAGGCTGGTTCACTCCGCGCGCTCGTCGACGAACTCGAAGGCGCTCTCCTCGGCGGCCCCTTCGAGGATCGACTCGATGTCCCCCTCGTCGGACTGCTCGAACAGCGTCTGGATGCCGCCCGTGTCCGTGTCGTTCCCAGCGCCGGCGCTGGCGTCCGCGGACGCCGCGGGAGCCTCCGACGGCGTCGCCGTCCCGCCGGCCTCCGGAGTCTGGTCCGGCCCGGAGCCGGGGCCGGTTGGGGGGTCCGACCTGGAGGCACCTGCCGGCTCGATTTCCCCTTCTGCCCCAGTTCGGACGCCGGAGCAGCCGGCCCGTCCGCCCGCCCGGACGCGGGCGCGGAGCTGGAAGCGTCCGAAGCGGAGGGCAGGTCCCGCTCCGGCCGGGAGCGCGAATCGGTTGCGGAGAGGTACCCCAGCGCCACCAACAGGCCGGCGCCGGCCCCGCGCGTCCGCCCGGCTGTTCGGTCGGTGGTTATAGTCTGGTATACTGCTGGGCCGCCAGGGGTTACAATAGTTCCGCTCGAGTGAAAGTGTGAACCAGTACCACGACTTATGTCCCCGTGGCCACGAACCGACGACAGGTGACTCCCTCATGGCCACGGAAACGGGAACGGACGGTACCAGTACAGGGTCGGTCAACTTCATGCTGGAGTGTTACGACAACTACCTGGGTAGCCTCGAGGTGGCCGACCGGCAGGTCGTCCACCTGGGCTTTGGGCTCCTCATGGCCGGGGTGATGCTGCTCGTCGTCGGATGGGCCATCTACCTCTGGAGCGAGACCGCCGCGGCCACCATGATGGCGATGACCAACGCCCCGCTCTACACGCTCCGGAAGGCCGCCATCACCGCGGCCGGGATTGGACTGCCGCTGGTGTTCACCGGTGGAGTGACCCTATTGCTCGCCGACCGGCGGGTCAGCAAGGGACGGCTCCGCAAGGCTGAGTACGCCGGGGTAGCGTGCTGTCTGGTGGCGGTGGGCCTGTTCCTGTACAGCTACCCGAACGCCTGGAACGTCACCGGTACGGACTACAGCCTCCCGGCGGTGACCGTCTACGGCATCGGGCTGGCCATGCTGATGATGACGACCGGCGCGGGCATCGGCTGTCGATGCTCGGTCTCCGCGCGACCGGCCGACTGACTCGCCTGCAGGCAGGTCAGTCGGCCGCGCTCTCGTCCTCGTCGCCGGCGCGGGCCGGGTCGTACGACTTCGGGACAGAAGAGTCGTCTCTCGACGCCGCGGGCGACCCCTCGCCGGTCGCCCCGGCGTCGTCGGCTGTCGAGATGTCGGCGTCGACCCGGGCGTCGACGTACAGGTAGGCGACGACGGCACCGGCGCCGAGCGACGCTCCCAGCGCAAGCACGCCGACGAAGCCGACCAGCGACAGGCTCCCGACCGCTGGCGGGCTGAACGCGAGCAGACCGACGCCGACGAGGCCGACGGCGAGACAGAACTTCCAGACCGTGCCGGCGGTTCGGTCGAGGAGGGAATTCATGACTCGGTATCGGGTGTTGGCAGACCGCATAGTAGAGACTTTCCCCGACCTATGGCAACGGTTTTGCCCGGAGGCGCGCAGATGGGGGTATGCGAGTCCGCATCGACAAGGGCGCTAGCGAGGAGGAGGCCCGGGCGATCGCCGCCGCCCTCGCACGCCACGCCGTTGAAGCCGTCGAGATCTACCTCGGCGACAGCGACGAGCCCGCGGTCGTCCACGACTCCGATCGAGTCGGCGAGGCGGTCCCTAACGACGACCTGGGGCCGACCGATCGGGAGATTCGGCTACTCGAGGAGATCGCCAACATCGAGCAGGGCGGGCCGGAGAAGTACCGCGACAGGCTCGCCGACCAGGGGAAGCTGTTCGTCCGCGACCGGCTGGAGCTGTGGTTCGGCGAGGACGGCCTGCTGTTCGAGGACGGCAAGTTCGCGGAGTTCGACGCCGAGGAGCGGTTGCCCGCCGACGGTCTGCTCACCGGTGCCGGCGAATTCGAAGGCCGGAAGCTCCACTTCATGGCCAACGACTTCAGCGTGAAGGCCGGTTCGATGGCCGCCAAGGGGGTGGAGAAATTCCTCCGGATGCAACAGCGTGCGCTCAAGACCGGCCGGCCGGTGCTGTACCTCATGGACTCCTCCGGCGGCCGCATCGACCAGCAGACCGGCTTTTTTGCCAATCGTGAGGGCATCGGAAAGTACTATTACAACCACTCGATGCTGTCGGGGTACGTCCCCCAGATTTGTGTGCTGTACGGCCCCTGCATCGCCGGCGCGGCGTACACGCCGGTATTCTCGGATTTCACCGTCATGGTCGAAGGAATGAGCGCGATGGCAATCGCCTCTCCACGGATGGTAGAAATGGTCACTGGCGAAGAGATATCGATGGACGATCTTGGGGGGCCGCAGATCCACGCGCAGTTCTCCGGCAGCGCCGACCTAGTTGCCGAGGACGAGGAGCACGCTCGGGAATTGGTCGCGCGGCTGATCGGCTACCTGCCGGACGCCGCCGGCGCCGACCTGCCCCGCCGCGAGTCCGAGCCGCCAGCCGACTCTCCGGCGCGCATCGACCGAATCATCCCCGAGAGTCCCAACCGGGGATATGACATGTTGGACGTTATTGACTCCGTCGTCGACGCCGGCTCCGTGCTGGAACTCCAACCCGACTACGGCCCGGAGATAATCACCGCCTTCGCCCGTATCGACGGCCGCCCGGTCGGCATCGTTGCCAACCAGCCCGCTCGGCGGGCGGGCGCCATCTTCCCGGATGCCGCCGAGAAGGCCGCGGAGTTCATCTGGAAGTGCGACGCGTTCGGGGTACCGCTGCTGTACCTCTGTGACACCCCCGGCTTCATGGCCGGCTCGCAGGTCGAGAAGG
>CAZLOO010000240.1:0-4328 GCA_964561055.1 uncultured Halobacteriales archaeon | reverse complement strand
CGAGATCGTCGACTACGTCCGCCGGGAGGTGCTGGAGTGAGCGGGTCCGACCCCGGGCTGGACCGGGACGACGGACTCGACGAGGACCTGCGCGGGCTCGTCGAGGGGACCCTCGACGGCCAGCAGCTCGCGCTGTCACGGCTGATCAGCCACATCGAGGACCGCAAGCCCGGCTACCGGGCCGCGATGCGGGCGATCTACCGGGAGTCCGGCGACGCCCGCATCGTCGGCATCACCGGCCAGCCCGGCGCCGGCAAGTCCACACTCGTGGACAAGATCGTCGACCGCTTCCGCGAGCAGGGGCTCACGGTCGGGGTCATCGCCGTCGACCCCTCCTCCCCGTACTCCGGGGGGAGCGTGCTCGGCGACCGCATCCGCCAGACCTCCCGCAACGAGGACCCGGAGGTGTTCTTCCGGTCGATGAGCTCTCGGGGCCAGGGCGGCGGGCTGGCGGCGGCCACCTTCGACGTCATCCACGCAATGGACGCGTTCGGCAAGGATGTCATCCTCATCGAGACAGTCGGCGCCGGCCAGAACGAGGTGGACATCGTCAGCGTCGCCGAGACGGTGTGTGTCGTCACCATCCCGGGAGCCGGCGACGACATCCAGGCGAACAAGGCCGGCATCCTGGAGATAGCGGACGTGTTCGCCGTCAACAAGGCCGACCTCGACGGCGCCCACACCACCCGCAAGGAGCTGTTGCAGATGATCCGTATCGGCAGCGACCTCGACGACAGCGAGGAGCGCCGCTGGATGCCGCCGATAGAGCTCACCACCGCCACCCGCGGCGAGGGTGTCGACGAACTCATCGAGGCGTTCGATGACCACTACGACTTCCTGACCGACACCGGTCGGCTCGCCGAGGAGCGGTCCGCCCGGTTCCATCAAGAGCTGCGCACCCACGTGGACGCGGAACTGGCGACGCTGGTCGACCGGCTGATCGAGGAGCGCGCCGCCGAGGAGGACGACCCCCACACCGCCGCCGAGAAACTGCTCGCACCGCTGCGGGAGGCGGTGGCGGCCGAACTTAGCAGAAACTGACGAATAAAAACCTTTCTATCGAAGAGTACATGTGTGGCGGGAGCGGACAGTTCGCTTGCGATGAGTAGTGACGTGTGTATTCCGCAGGACCCCCGGGAGATCGCCACCGGCAGCGGCGAGGGCATCTTCTGGATCGAAGAGTGTATCGAGGCGGGCGCGATGGCCGACTATCTCACCCAGCATCCCGACGGCCAGGGATACGCCGAGGGCTGGTACGAGACCGGCCACGGCCTCCACCTGTCAATCAACGCCTACCTGTTGGTCGGAACCGAGCGGACGCTGCTGTTCGACACGCTGTCGCCGGCGTCGAGAGACCATATCATCGAGACGGTCGAGGAGCTGCTCGGCGACCGAGGGCTGGACTACGTGGTCGTCTCCCACGACGAGGCGCCCCACGCCGGCAACACCTACGCCCTGATGGAGCGGTACCCCGAGGCCACCTTCATCGGCGCGAAGTCGGGATCGCCGGTCGACGAGCTCCACCACTTCGAGGACGCCGAGCGGGTGAGCTACGGCACCGAACTCGATCTCGGCGGCTACACCGTGGAGTTCATCGAACCGGTGTTCTCCGACTCGCCCGCGACGCTGTGGCTGCTCGAACACGACACCGGGCTGATGTGCACGGTCGACTCGTTTGGCTTCCCGCACTACCCGGAGGACTGCGGGAAGTTCGAGGACGAGATGAGCACGGAGATGAACGCCAACCAGATGATCCAGTACAACGGCCGCTCGATCCAGTGGCTGGAGTTCGCCGACCCGGAGAAGGTGCGCGACCAGCTCCGGCACCACCTCGAGACCTACGAGCCGACGATACTGGCGCCGGCCCACGGGCAGCCGCTGCGCGGCGATCTCGACCGGTACGCTGAGTACGGCTACGAGTCGGCCAAGCACCTCAGCGAGAACGGGGCGCTGCTGCCGCTGTTCCTCACGGTGAAGGAACTGGAGGAGACGCCCGACGGCGAGAGCGAGCCGGCTGCGGGGGACTGAGATGCCCCGTAGACAGCTCACTGACGACGTCACCTGGGTGTACAGCGCCCACGACACCGGGGACGCCGACGGCCGCGCGGTGCACACGTCGATGCATCTTATCGAGGGCGACGGCGGCTACCTGCTGATAAACTCCGGCGACCACGACGTCCGCGAGGAGTTCCTCGATCAGATCCGTGCCGTCGTCGGCGACCAGGGAGTCGGCACCATCTTCGCCCAGGAGTCGCACATCCCCAACTCCGCGAACGTGAGCGCGTTCCGCGAGGAGTACGACGCTGACGTCATCTTCCCCGGCGGCGCCTCCCCCATCCACGGCTTGCCGGAGGTGATCCAGTGGCCCCAGTACGGCACCGAACAGCTGTACGGGCGCACGTTCGACCTCACCCGGGGATCGCTGCTTGATTTGCCCCACACGACGTGGATCTTCGACCGGAGCTCGGAGGTGCTGTTCCCGCTGGAGGGGTTCTGCTACTACCACCGCGAGGGCGAGGCCGGGAAGCTCTCCAGCGAGCTCACAGGGGGCATCCGCTACGAGGACGTTCACGATTTCTACGAGGACATGCTGTTGTGGCTGAAATACGCCGACCCGCGGAAAGTCCTCGAGGACCTACGGGCCATCGTGAACGACTTCGACCCGGCGTTCATCGCGCCGGCTCACGGCAACCCAATCGTCCGCGAGGACGTCCCCACCTACATGGACCACATCGAGCAGGCGGTGACGGAGATCGCCGACAGCTACGAGTTCAAGGCCTCCACCGCGTAGGGGTCGGGTTTTTCACCTCGCCCGCCGAGGCCGGCGCATGGCCGACAACGTCGCCTTCGACAGGGAGACCGTCGAGCGGCTGGAGCGAACCTACCGGACCCCGACGATGATCGATCGTCGCGAGCAGGTGCGAGCGCTGCTGGCGCCGGAGCCCGGCGAGCGGGCGCTCTCCGTGGGGGCGGGCCCCGGCTTCGAGCCGGCGGAGCTGGGAGAACGCGTCGCCCCCGGGGGGAGCGTGACGACGGTCGACCTCAGCCGGTCGATGCTGGCGGCGACCCGTGAGCGGGCCCCTGAGGTGCGTGTCTGTCAGGGGAGCGCCGAACACCTCCCCTTCGCCGGCGACGCGTTCGACGCCGCGCTCGCCGTCCAGGTGTTCGAGTACCTCCGGGACGTAGAGGGGGCAGCCGCGGAACTGGAGCGGGTGCTCCGCCCAGGAGGCCGGGGCGTCGTCGTCGCCACTGACTGGGACACGCTGGTCTGGCGGGCCGAGGGTGAACGGCGGGCCGAGCGTCTGTTGGCGGCCTACGAGGACCACTGCGAGCAGCCCCGCCTCGGCTCTCGGCTCGCCGGGATCCTCCGGGCGGCCGGGCTGACCGTCGAGACCGTCGAGCCGTTTCCGGTGCTGTGTACCGAGGGTGACGAGGACTCGTTCGCCCACTGGCTCAGCGTCCTCGCCGCGGAGTACCTCCGCGGCCATGACGGCGTCGAGGAGAGGGAGATCGACGCCTGGCAGGCGGACCTGCGCGAGCGGGATACGGCCGGCGAGACGTTCCTATCGTTTACCCAGTTCTGCTATCTCGTCCGGGCGTAGTCAGCGCTTCTCCCCGGTGGGGTTGCCGTCCTCGTCGACGGTGTAGGTATCGCCGTTGAGAACGGCCGGACAGTGGATGAACATCGCTTTGAACACCTCGTCGGCCCCCTCTGGGTTGCGCGGGTAGTGGGGCGTCCCCGGCGGGATCCACACCATGTGCTCGTCGGCGTGACACGGCACCGGTTCCCCCTCAACGACGACCTCCCCCTCGCCCTGCATCCCGTAGAACGTCTCTCCGGAGTAGCGGTGGACGTGCCGGTCCACCGCCGTCCCGGGGTCGACGTGGATGATCCCCTGGTCGAACATCTGGGGGTCGCCCTTGTCCGTGTTCATCAGAAACTGGATGCCGATACCGAGGCGGTCGCGGACCTCCTGCTGGTCAACCTCGTACAGGTGGTACGGTTCCGAGTGGTCCATTGGCTCCCGAGGGGGGTGAACCCCGGGGGGCTTAACGATAGCGGGCGCCTTACCCAAGCTCGCTCTCGCCGGCCAGCAGCCGGTAGCTCTCCAGCGTGCCGGCCATCATTTCCGCGCCCTCCGTGCCCTTGCGCTCGGTGCCGAACGAGACCCACTGGCGCTGGCCCTCGTAGTCGGTGTAGCTGTACATGTCGAACCCCTCCTCGGTCTCGAGAACGACGTCGATCACCGCGTCCTCGGGGGCGTTCGGCCCCAGCATCACGTTCCGGGTGTTCTCGTCGTGGTCCATCACCCAGACGGCGACGACCG
>CAZLOO010000239.1:0-4341 GCA_964561055.1 uncultured Halobacteriales archaeon | reverse complement strand
ACGCGCCGTCGGTGTGCGCGGAGGGACACCTCTGGCTGCAGGAGCTGATCGACGGTGCACAGCTTCGATTCCGGCTGATAGATGGGGTGTTGGAGTTCGGAAGCGCCCGGGAGACGTTCGACCCAGGCAACGAGCCGCTGGCGTTCGGCCACGCCGTCCGGCACGTTCGCGAGCGGTTCGACCGCGGGGCGCTCCGGGCGGCCGCCGCCACCCCCGGTGACTACGTGTTCTTCACCGAGGCGACCCGCCGGGAGTCCATCGACTACAACTGGGCGGGGATGCCGCCGGTACTTGGGTTCGATATCTGGGACGATGGCCAGGGGGCGTTCCTTCCGGTGGACGAGACAGAGCGGGCGTTCGACCGGCTAGGCCTTGAGCCGGTGAACACGCTCCGCAAGGAGCTCCCGGCGCGAGACTTCCAGCCCGACCGCTACGCCCTCCCAGCCTCAGCCTGGTACGATGGGCCCGCGGCCGGGGTGGTCGTTCGCAACCGGAACGGTGGCCGGGCGCTGCTTCGGAACCCCGCGGCCGGCGGGAGCGGGGAATCCCTTGAGGGGTCGGCCGCCGACCTCGCCGAGCAGTTCGTCACAGAGAGGCAGGTCCGGCGGGTCGTCGAGCGTTTAGAGACCGCCGGCACGGGCGTGGCCACCGGACGGGTGATTGAATGTGTCCTCGAGCGGGTGGTTCGCGAGCAGTACAGCCGACTGTTCGGGGACGATCCCATCGACGCGCGGGCGTTCCGGTCGGCGGTGGCAACACGGGTGAGTCGGCTGCTGGAGTGACTACCACGCCGGGAGCGCTCGTTGGCGCCGCCGGCGGTGCGGTCGGCTTTCTGACCGTCCAGCGGGACCACTACGGCCGTCGAGAAGCCAAACGTCCCCCGCGAGGCGGTACAGAGTCGCCCGCGCTGCCCGTCGTCATCGACATCGAGCCGAACGGTCGCGTCGTCGCGGCTGTACACGGTGTCGCGGGCGCCACGGCGCGAGCGGAGGGGGAACCCGCTCGTAGCCGCCCCGGACATCGACCGCCCAGACGTTCACCGTCGGATACCAGCCGCCCGCTGCCGACACCGGGAGCACTGGCACCCCGGCGGGCACGGCCGCGAGCCGTCCGACTGCCCGCTCGCGGGCCCTCGCAGCCACCCGGCCGGTGGCGTTGACCAGCATCGCCCCGGCGTAGTCGGAGGGAATGTCGGTAAGCGCGCTCCGGCGCCACGAAGCGGGGTTTTAACACGTCTTCGGACACGGGTGCACGTGGTTCCGCTCTCCGGATACCCCATTAGCCGGGGTGGGAACGCTTTTGCGTCGTCTCCGCCCATCAGGGGTATGGCACAGCGTGAGTGGCCCCACGACCCGGACTCCGACGAGGGATCGGAGGGCAAGCGCAAGTACGGGCAGGCGGTGCTCGCCAAGAAGGTGAGCGACGACGACTTTCCGATGACCAGGGAGGAGTACGTCGAGACATACGGCGACCACCCGGTTCGCATCGACCACGAGCGGGTTGTGAGCGTCGCTGACATCTTCGAGCACGTCGACGAGGAGGAGTTCGAGGACTTCGAGTCGTTTCACGGGGCCGTCGGCAGGGCGATGCGCCGCGGGGAGTTCTGGACGTTTGAGGGCGTGTAGCCTTTCGAAGTCTGATAAGACGGGGTAGCTATTTGTTACGTCCGGCCGTCCTGTGGAGTATGCTTTCCCGTCGCCCGGAGCGTTGCCAGCGACCCCGCCGTGCGCAGAGTAACCGTGCACCTGCCAGGGCCGGATGAGCCGAGCCGTGCGGTTCACCGCCGAGCGTACCGTCAAGGTGCGTGAGGCTGAGACGCCGACGCCAGCAGCCGGCGAGGCGCTGGTTGAGACCGAGTTGTCGGCGATCAGTCCTGGGACGGAACTGCTACTGTACCGCGGCGAGACGGACGCGGGGCTGACGGCCGACGAGACGCTGGACGCGATAGACGGGAGCCTCGACTACCCGCTGTCGTACGGCTACGCCGCGGTCGGCCACGTGACTGAGGTCGGCGAGGGGGTCGAGAGGTCGCTGGTCGGTCAACGGGTGTTCGCGTTTCACCCTCACCGGAGTGCGTTCGTGGCCGACCCGGAGACGCTGGTGCCGGTCCCGGAGGACTGCCCGCCCGAACGGGCGGCGATGCTCGCGAACGTCGAGACTGCGGTCAATCTCGCGATGGACGGGAGACCCCGCATTGGCGAGCAGGTGGTCGTGTTCGGCCAGGGGGTAGTTGGCCTCCTCACTGTCGGCGTACTGTCAGGGTTCCCGCTGTCGGATCTGATAGCCGTTGAGCCGCAGGCGTCCCGCCGAGAGCGGGCGCTCGCGATGGGCGCTACGGACGCTGTTCCCCCTGCAGAGGTGGGGACAGTCCTTGACGAAGCGGCGACCCCGGACGGTGCGGACCTGGTGTACGAGCTGTCGGGCAACCCTGACGCGCTCGACGCGGCCGTCGACGCGGCGGGGTATGCCAGCCGAGTCGTCATCGGTTCCTGGTACGGCACCAAGCCGGTTCAACTGGGGCTGGGGGGAGAGTTTCACCGCAGTCACGTCCGCCTGCGGGCCAGCCAGGTTAGCCGCATCGACCACGAGCACGCCGGCCGATGGGACAAGGACCGCCGGCTGTCGGTCGCGCTGGATGGTCTCGACGCGCTCGAACCTGAGCGTCTCGTGACCCACCGGTTCGCCGTCGGCGATGCGGCGGACGCCTACCGCCTGCTGGACAAGCACCCGGGCGACGCCTGTCAGGTGCTGCTCACCTACTAACCATGTATGAAGTCACTGTCACCCGCGAGTTCATCGCACAGCACTTTCTCACCGTCCCCGACCCCGGACCGGAGGGGAAACTGCACTCCCATCGGTTCGAGGTGGTGCTCACCCTGGAGGGGCCGGAGCTGAACGAGTACGACTACCTCACGGACATCGACGCCGTGAAGGCCGTTCTGGACGGCGTGGAGGACCGGTATGCCGACGCCACATTGAACGACCTCCCCGAGTTCGAGGGGTACAACCCCAGCGTCGAGCGGCTCTCGCGAGTAATTTTCGCGCGCGCCGTCGAGCGGATCGATACCGATCCCCTCAAGCGGGTCAGCGTGACCGTCTGGGAGGACGACGCCGCCTGCGCGGGGTTCGAGCGGGCGGTCTGATGCGGGTCGGCCTAGTCGTGTATGGTGACATCGATAGCAGAACCGGCGGGTTCCGCTACGACCGTCGGCTCGTCGCCGGCCTCCGCGAGCGCGGCGACGAGGTACGGGTCGTCGAACTCCCCTGGCGGTCGTATCCGCGGGGGTTGCTCGACAACACCGACCCGCGGATTGCTCGCCGTATCGCTCGCGCCGGCCCGTTCGACCTGCTCCTGCAGGACGAACTCGCCCACCCGTCGCTGGTGGCGACCAACCGCCAGCTGCGGGCCCGGCTTGACTGCCCGCTGGTCGGCATCGTCCATCATCTCCGGGCAGACGAGACGACCGGCCCCTGGCGCCGCGCGTTCGCGGCGACCGAGCGGCGCTACATCCAGACATTAGACGCGGTCGTCGCCAACAGCGAGCCGACGCTGGAGTCGGTTCGGGCGCTGGCGCCTGTCGAGGGCATCGTCGCCCCGCCAGCTGGCGACCGGTTCGACCCGGACATTGATCCGGCGTTCGTCCGGGAGCGTGCCCGGGCCGACCCGCCACGGCTGCTCGCGCTCGGCACCGTCATCCCACGGAAGGCCACGGCCGCACTCGTGGACGGCCTCGCGGCCGCCCGCGACCCCTGGGAGCTGACCGTCGTCGGCGATACGACCGTCGCGCCGGGGTACGTCCAGCACTGTCGCCGGATGACCGACCGCAGAGGCGTCGCCGACCGAGTTCGCTTCACTGGCGCCATCGACGACGACGCGCTAGCCGAGCGGCTCCGAGCGAGCCACCTCCTCGCACTCCCCTCCCGTTATGAGGGGTTCGGCATCGCCTATCTTGAAGGGATGGCGTTCGGGTTGCCAGCCGTGGCATCGCTGGCCGGGGGCGGACGGTCAGTGGTAACCCACGGAGAGACGGGCTTTCTGGTGCCGCCGGCAGGCGCCGGCGCCGTCGCGGCTGCGCTGGACCGGTTGGCCGGCGACCGGGAAGCGCTTGGAACGATGGGTGTGGCCGCGCGCCGGCGGTTCGAGGCCCACCCCAACTGGGCGGAGACGGCCGGCCGGGTTCGGTCGTTCCTTGCGACGGTGGCCGACGTGGGCCATGAGGGCACCTCCCCGGGGGTGGAAGCGTGAGCTCCGACCCGCCGGGGGAGCCGTTCGATCGAGAGTTCGAGCGATACCTGGCCGCGAAGCGGACCGTCGACGACCGGGCGCTTGACCGGCACGTG
>CAZLOO010000238.1:0-4351 GCA_964561055.1 uncultured Halobacteriales archaeon | reverse complement strand
AGCGCCCGGCCGTGGACACCGTGGAGCGCGTAGCTGTGCATGTAGGTGCCAATCTTCCCCGAGCAGCCGATTCCGGCGACAATGAATGTGTCGTCGGGGGAGTTGCTCGTGTTGGCCAGCGCCTTCATCATTCCGTTCATCGTGCCGAAGTCGCCACAGCCCGGACACCAAGTGGGCTGCTTGTCGGACTTGAAGTCCGTGAACCGCACGTCGGAGCTCATTCCGCCTCCACCTCCGTGCCGGCGACGGTTGAATCGATTCCCATCGTCTCAGTGATGCGCCCGGCGAGCTCGTCGGCTTTGTACCGGACGCCAGTGTACTTGTTCACCCGCTCGACGCGCTGGAGGGTGTCGTGTTCGAGTACGTCGGCGAACTGACCGGTGGCGTTGCACTCGACGACGATTACCTGCTCGGCGGTCTCGAACTCCTCGGTGAGGTCGGCCCGGGGGAACAGGTATGGACAGGAGATGAACCGCACGGACACATCCTCGGCCTCAAGATACTCCATCGCCTCGCGCATCGCCCCCTCATTGGAGCCCCAGGAGACGACCAGCGTCTCCGCTTCGGGGTCGCCGAACTCCCGGTAGTCCCAGGTCTCGCGCTCGCGGGCGGTGTCGACCTTCCGCTGGCGCTTGTCCACCTGTTCGACACGCACTTCCGCGTCCTCCGTTCGCCGACCCAGTTCGTCGTGCTCTAGACCGGTGGTCATGTGCGCCCCGCCCGCCGTACCGGGGAACGACCGCGGGCTGATGCCGTCCTCGGTGGCGAGGTGAGGCTGGAACTTCCCGGCGTGGTCGGTGTACTCGGCGACAGTGTCCTCATCGACGACGTTACCGCGCTCGATATCGACGGCATCCATGTCGAACTCCTCGGGCGGGTAGGTCTGCTCGGTCACGGCAAGCGCCAGGTCCGAAACGAGGTACACCGGGGTCTGGTACTTCTCGGCGAGGTTGAACGCCTCAACAGTGCAGTGGAAACACTCCGCAACGGTAGTGGGCGCCACAACGAACCGAGGTATCTCCCCGTGGCCGCCGTACAGCAGCATGTCAAGATCGCCCTGCTCCTGTTTTGTCGGCATTCCAGTCGAGGGACCGGAGCGCATCACGTCAGCGATGACCAGCGGAGTCTCAGTGGTCGCCACGAGGCCGAACGTCTCGGCCATCAGGTCGATGCCTGGCCCGGAGGTGGCGGTCATCGAGCGGGCGCCGGCGCGGGCCGCCCCGAGCGCGAGGTTAATAGCGGCGAGCTCGTCCTCGGCCTGGACGACGGCGCCACCATAGCGCTCGATGCGGCCGGTGAGGTACTCCATCACGTTCGTCGCCGGGGTAATGGGGTAACCGGCGTAGAACCGACAGCCCGCGGCCAGCGCGCCCATTCCGATGGCCTCGTCACCGTTCAGCAGGACGTAATTCTCATCCGTGCACTCCAAGTCGTAACCGAAAGACCGGTCGTACTCCTCGCGGACGAACTCGTCGCCCAGCCGGGCGGCTTCCTTGTTGTTGGAGACGATGGCCTCACCCTTGTCGCCGAAACGCTTCTCGAGGGCCTCGTCGAGGTTCTCAATAGGGAACTCGGTCACCGCACAGGCCGCCCCCAGCGCAACGACGTTACGCATGATGGCGCCGCCGGCGTCTTCGGCGAGCCGCTTCAGGGGGACGTCCAACCCAATCATCCCGTCGGGTATCTCCAGGTCCTGCATCGTCGTGCGCTCCCCGTCATAGATGATGACGCTTCCGTCGTGCAGTTCATCCATATTCTCGTCGACGGTGCGCTGGGTGAGCGCAATGAGCACGTCCAGCCGGTCGACCACGCTCTCGACGCGGTCGACGGAGGTTCGGATTTTGTAGGCGGTGTAGCCGCCACGGATGCGGGAAGCGAAGTCCTTGGAGGTGAAGACGTGCCGACCCGCCCGGGAGAGCGCCTGTGCGAAGATTTTCCCGGTGGAGTCGATGCCGTCTCCGGCCTCCCCGCCGATAGCCCAGTTGAGGTCCTCGGGCATTGCTACAGCGGCTTACCCCGGCTGGTAGCAAAAGGCTTCTGAATGGCGGAGTGCGACCGGAAATCCCTTCGGCGAGGCGACCCGCTATTCGGTATGGAGACCGTCGCCGTCACCGATAGACGGGCCGTCGGCCCGAACGCTGTCGCGCTGTCGCTCGCGGCCCCGGCGGGGTTCGACGCCCGCCCGGGCCAGTTCGTCAAACTCACGCTTACCGCCGGCGGGGAGGAGGTGTCGCGATTCTACACCGTCTCCTCGCCGCGGGTGATCGACAGCGTCGAGGTGACCGTCGAGATCGACCCGGAGGGGGACCTGGGCCCCCGCCTGGCGTCCCTGGAGGTCGGCGACGAGATAGGGATGGACGGCCCGTTCGGCAACGCCGCCTACGAGGGCGAGTCGCGAACTCTCACGCTGGCGGGCGGGCCGGGAGTGGGACCGGCGGTGGCCATCGCCGAACGAACCCTCGATGACGGCGGGGAGGCGGCGGTGGTGTACCGCGACACCGCCCCGATCCACGTCGACCGGCTGGCCGCGCTGCGGGAGCGCGGGGCGACCGTGCTGGTGCTAGAGGGTGGTGCGCCGCTGACGGATGCGGTGGCGGACGCTATCAAGGGGTTCGAGACGGCCCCGCAGGCGTTCGTGTACGGGTTCGCGCCGTTCCTCGACGACGCCACCGCAGCGCTGTCGGCGGCGGGCGGCGATGCCGAGAGCGCGAAGGTCGAGAGCTTCGGTCCGGCGCCGGGGAGCTGAGCCGAATCTCGGGGAAACTGGCGGGCGGCTGTACGGTACGGATGCCCGACACCCCTCGGTTATAACACGCTGGCGAGCCAAGCGATGACATGGCATCCGAGGACGCCCTGGACACCCTCCGGCGTGTCGTGACATCGTATCCTGCGGTGGTGGTCGTGGCGCTGCTGGTGGGGGCGCTGTTAGCCCCCATTGGGCTTCAAGCAACCCGCTCAAACACCGTCGCCGTCGTCCCGATCGAGGGCGGGATCAACGGCGCGACGGCCAGCGCGGTCAACGAACAGCTTCGCGTGGCCGAGAACGACCCCAACGTCGAGGCAATCGTACTGTTGATCAACAGCCCCGGCGGCGCAGCCTCTGCCAGCGAGAGCCTCTACCTGCAGATCCAGCGGCTCGCCGAGAAGGAGGACGGCCCGCCGATCGTCACAAGTGTCGACGCCATCGCCACATCGGGAGCGTACTTCGCCGCCGCGCCGAGCGACTACATCTACGCCAAGCCGGGCTCGGTGGTCGGGAGCATTGGGACCATAGCACCGCTGCCCCCCGAGATCGAACCCCAGCAGCTCGTCGCGGCCACCGGTCCCAACAAGGTCGGAACCGACTCTCAACGGGAGTTCTACTACACCACCGAGACGATCAAGAACGCCTTTGCTAACGCCGTCATGGAGAGCCGCGGCGACCGGCTGGAACTGTCGCGCGCGGAGGTGACCTCGGCGTCGATCTACGCCGGGACAGCCGCCGCTCGGAACGGGATGGTTGATGATATCGGCGGGCTCGACCGGGCAGTCCAGCGGGCCGCCATTGAAGCCGGGCTAGACGAGTACTCCGTTGAGCAGTTCCGCCCGAACGGAACCCGGACGTTCATTACCCAGACAGCCTACGTCGCCTCGGACGCTCCGAACAAGCGGCTCGTGTCGCCGTCGTACTTCACCGGCCTGAACAACCAGGGCTCGTCGGCGCTGAACGTCCTGTTGCTCCCACCCCAGGTGGTTTACGAGAGCGTCACGCGACAGTCCGCTAACGCGACCGCGACCGCGACTCCGGAGGTGGCCGATGGCTGAGCGCGACCCCGAACCCCTGGGCAGGAGAACCGAGACCGGCCAGACGGCGATTAAAGTCGCCCTGTTCGGCGGGATCATCGCGCTGGTGGTCGCCGGGACGGTCGTCGGTGGGCTGGTGTTCGGCTCGGGCGGTTCCAGCCGCGCGGTCGCGGATGGGCCGGACCCTGACCAGCCGCCGGCGGAGTTCAGCCCGGAGAACGTCAACCCTGATCGGTTCGAGACCGGCGGGACGGCCAGCGTGGCCGGCCCGCTGGTGGTCGGCAACGGCACCGACGAGCCCAAGAAAGTCGTCTTCGCCGCCGCCAGCCGGGTCGAACAGGAGGACGTCCGGCCGCTCGTGTTGACGCTGGTTCGGGCCGGCCACGAGGTGACCTTCGCTAACGACGACGAGCTCGCCAGCGAGCTGGCCGACGCCGACGCCTACGTTCGGATCGACCCCGGCAACGAGCTGAGCGACGACCAGCTCGCCGAAGTCCGGGAGTTCACGGATCGCGGCGGCCGGGTGCTGATGATGGCCGAGCCGAACCGCAAGCGCATCAGCGCCAGC
>CAZLOO010000237.1:2341-4435 GCA_964561055.1 uncultured Halobacteriales archaeon | reverse complement strand
CGTCGGCGGACTGGACCACTTTCATTCCGCGACCGCCCCCACCCCCCTCGGCCTTGATGGCGATCGGCCAGCCGTTTTCCTCGCCGAACACCTCCACCTCCTCGGCGGAGTCGACCGGCTCGGTGGTCCCCGGAACGATAGGGACGCCGGCAGCGTCCATCACCTTCCGGGCGCGGGTCTTTTCCCCGAGCCGCCTCATTGCGTCGCTGGTGGGGCCCACCCAGGTGACTCCCTCGGCGGCCTCCACGCGGGCGGCGAAGTCGGCGTTCTCGGCGAGGAAGCCGTAGCCGGGATGGATCGCGTCGGCCCCGGCGCGCTGAGCGGTTTCGACGATTGTCTCCCCGTCGAGGTAGGAGTCCGCGGCCCGCGCCGGGCCGACGTTGTACGCCTCGTCGGCGTAGCGGACGTGCCCGGCGTCCTTGTCCGCCTCGGAGTACACCGCGACGGTGTTAACACCGAGTTCCTCGCACGCGCGCATCACGCGCACGGCGATCTCGCCGCGGTTCGCGACGAGTGCCTTCTCGAACATGGGCCACCATACCGGCAGTCGCGGTATAAAACCATCTCACCCGACGGCCGGTCTCAGAACCGATCGGCGCGGCCGGCGGCGGTCCATCCGTCGGTCGGCGCACCCTCCGGCACGCGCCGGGGCCGTCGACCCACTCCGCGGAGCCGGCCGGCGTAGGCCCACCGTCGTCCATGCCAACTTAGTTCCTCTGTCCCGGCGGCCGCGGCAGCCGCTGCCGCCTCTGCCCGGAGGTGTGCCCCAACTGCGGCGGCAATGGCGGCAGCCTCGTCCGGGTCGGCTCCCTCGACGCGTATCGTCGGGTCGCCTTGGTCGACGGGCACGGTCACAGCGGGATGTTGCCGTGTTTGCGGTCCGGGTGGTCCACCCGCTTGGAGCGCAGCATCCGGAGGTCACGGATCAGTCGCCGACGTGTCTCTGGGGGTTCGAGTACGGCGTCTACGAACCCCCTGTCGGCGGCGGTATAGGGATTGGCGAACGTCTCCCGGAACTGCTCAACTAGCTCCTCGCGGCGCGCCTCCGTGTCCTCGGCCGCTTCCAGCTCGTCGTCGTACAGCACGTTCACCGCGCCCCGGGGGCCCATCACGGCTACCTCGGCGGTCGGCCAGGCGTAGTTGACGTCCGCGCCGATGTGCTTGGAGGCCATCACGTCGTAGGCGCCCCCGTAGGCCTTCCGAGTGATCACCGTCAGCAGCGGGACGGTCGCCTCGCTGAAGGCGTACAGCAGCTTCGCGCCGTGCTTGATGATGCCGTTGTGCTCCTGGTCGGTGCCGGGCATGAACCCTGGGACGTCGACGAAGGTGACGATGGGGATATTGAACGCGTCGCAGAAGCGGACGAACCGGGCACCCTTCAGTGAGGCCGCGATGTCGAGCGTGCCGGCGTTCACACGGGGCTGGTTGGCGACCACGCCTACTGAGTGGCCGTCCAGCCGAGCGAATCCGACGACGAGGTTTCGGGCGTACCCCTCTTGGACCTGGAACAGCGAGTCGACGTCTAGCACCCGTTCGATGACCTCCGTTATGTCGTAGGGCTTCTGGGGACGGTCCGGCACGATGTTCAGCAGCTCCTCGTCGGCCCGGTCGGGGTCATCCCACGGCTCCACCCGCGGGGGGTCCTCCACATTGTTTTGGGGGAGATAGGAGAGCAGCCGCCGGAGATTGTCGAGTGCCGTCTCCTCGTCCGGCTCGGAGAAGTGAGCCACCCCCGTCTCCGTGGCGTGGGTGCGGGCGCCACCTAACTCCTCGAAGCCCACCTGCTCGCCGGTAACCGTTTCGATCACGTCCGGCCCGGTAATAAACATGTGGCTGGTGTCCTCCACCATGAACGTGAAGTCCGTGATAGCGGGGGAGTACACTGCCCCGCCAGCGCAGGGGCCCATGATGCAGGATATCTGGGGAACGACGCCGCTTGCCAGCTGGTTGCGGTGGAAGATGTCGGCGTAGCCCGCAAGCGCCGCCACCCCCTCTTGGATGCGGGCGCCGGCCGAGTCGTTGAGGCCGATGATCGGCGCGCCCACCTCCAGCGCGCGGTCCATCGCCTTCGTCACCTTCTCGGCGAACACCTCG
>CAZLOO010000237.1:0-2331 GCA_964561055.1 uncultured Halobacteriales archaeon | reverse complement strand
AGTTGTGCGAGCGGTGGGTGCGTAGTCGGTCGAATTCCTCGAACGTGCCGTCGTCAAGGAAGTAGTCGATCCGTTCGCGGGCTGTCATCTTCCCCCGGTCGTGCTGGGCATCGATGCGGTCCTGGCCGCCGCCGAGCAGCGCACGGGCCTGCCGCTCGCGCAGTTCCTCGATCCGCTCCTCCATCGTCATGGCTGATTGGCCGTGCTACCGCCAGTCAGGGCAAAAGGCTACCGACCGTGCCTCCGTCTGGCGACTCGCGGTTGATGATGCGGTCACTGGCCACTCACTCTCCGACGGCGCGCTCGAGCGCCTCCAGGAACCCGTCGGCGTAGCGCCCCTCCGTCACCGTGCCAGCGGCGTCAATTGCCGCCTCGTCGGCGTTGGCGACGGCGTAGGACTCTCCCGCTGCCCGGAGCATTCCGGCGTCGTTCTCGCTGTCGCCGATTGCCACGAACCGCTCGACCGGAACGTCGAGGCGTTCGGCCGCGGCCCGCAGGGCAACCCCCTTATCTACCTCGGGAGCGGTGACGTGGTATGCGAACCCGGTGTCGAACACGCGCATCCCTTCCTCGGCGGCGAACGTCCGGAGCACGTCAACTGGTCCCTCCGCCGGCACCGCTAGCTCCGTCTCCCGCCAGCGGTTCACCAGATCCAACCCCGTCCAGTCCGCCGGGTGGCCGGCCTCGCGGTAGCGATCAACCACGCGCTGAGCGGCCTCGCGGTCCCCGTGGTGAACGAGGCTGTCGTCGTCGGCAAGCGCCGTGACACCGCCGTTCTCGGCGATGACCCGCACCGCCAGGCCGGCGAACTCGCACAGCGCCACCGGATAGGGCAGCGCCTTGCCCGTCGCCAGTACGACCGGCGCGGTCGACTCCCACTCCGCAAGGGCCGGCAGCACACGCGGGTCGACGACCCGCCGGTCGTCGGTGAGCGTGCCGTCGATGTCGACCGCCAGTGGGCGCATACCGTCCGTCGGAACGCGGGGACAATCAACCCGTCGTCGGCGTGACTCCACCTCGAACGTTGCTCTGCCACAGACACGCGGCGCCAGACCGTACACACCGGCGACAGGTCTAAGCGGCCGCCGTCCGGCGTGGCCCTATGACACACGTCGTAGTGCTCGGCGCCTACGGCAGCGCTGGCGTCGCGGTGGCGGACGACCTGGCTGGTCGCGATGGGATAGAGCTCACCCTGCTGGACGGCGGCGACCCGGGCGGGGGGCTCTGTATCCTGCGGGGCTGTATGCCATCCAAAGAGGTGCTGTCGGCGGCAGCCCACCGCTACCAGGCCCGCCACGACGACCGGCTGTCGGGCCCGCCTCCGGAGGTGGACCTGGAGGTGGTCGTTGAGCGAAAGAACGAGCACACGTCGAACTTCGCGGCCCACCGGCGGGCGGCGGTCCGGGACATCGCGGACCGCGAGGGTGTCGAGTTCCTCCCCACGGACGGCCGGCTGATCGACGACCACACGGTCCGGGCCGATGGCCGGGAGTTCGAGGCTGATTACGTCGTCGTCGCCACTGGCTCCGTGCCGAACGTTCCGGATCTCCCCGGTATCGGCGAGGTGGAGCCCCTCACCAGCGCGGACGTGCTGGACGCGACGACACTCCCGGATTCGGGAGTCGTGATGGGCTTTGGCTACGTCGGCATCGAACTGGTCCCCTACCTCGCCGAGGCGGGAGTGGACCTCACGGTCGTTGAGCACGACACCCGCCCGCTGGACGAGGCGCCGCCGGCCTTCGGCGATGAACTGCTGGACATCTACCGCGAGGAGTTCGGCGTCGAGATACTCACCGAGACCCGCGAGCAACGGATCGAGCCGATCGAGGATGGGGTGCGCCTCCACGTCGAGCGCGACGCGGAGGCCGGGACCGTGGAGGCCGACCGGCTGTTCGCGTTCACCGGCCGTCGGCCGAACCTCAACAGCGTCGGCCTCGAGAACACCGCGCTCGACCCGAGAGAGGGCTGGGTGAAACCGACGATGCAGGCCCGCGACGACGACCGGACGTTCGTTGTCGGCGACGCCAACGGGCTAGAGCCAGTGCTCCACGTCGCAAAAGAGCAGGGGTTCCGGGCGGCGGAGAACGTGCTGCGCCACCGCGACGGCCGGGAGCCGCTCCCCTACGAGAACATCACCCACCGAGTGATGTTCGCCGCGCTCGGGGTGTACCCGTTCGCGCGAGTGGGCCACACCGCCGCGAGCGCCCGCGATGCGGGATACGACCCGATAGAGGTGAGTCGGCGGGCCAGCGACGACGGCGTGTTTGCCACGAAGGCCGTCCCCCGCGGCCTGGCGCGGCTAGTGGTCGCCCGCGACGGGACGGTACTGGG
>CAZLOO010000236.1:0-4442 GCA_964561055.1 uncultured Halobacteriales archaeon | reverse complement strand
GAGATAACCGGCGTCACGGTCGACGTGGAGCGCAGCCGCGCGGGGCGCGTCCTCGCGGGCCTGGCAGTCGTGCTCGGCGCGGCCGCTCTAGTCGCGCGAGCCCTGAACCTCACCCCTCTCGGGGATAGCGTCGCTGGGATTGACCTCACGGCCGTCGGCGGCCCGCTGGTGGCGGGACTTGCCGGCGTCGCTATCATCCTGCTGATCGCCGGCGTGTTCGTGGGCCGGCGCACCACGACGACGGCGACGGTGACGCTACTGCTCACGACCGGTCAGGTGCGGACGGTTACCTTCGCCCGTCCGGAGTCGGCGGATTCGCTGGCCGGATACGTCGAGCGGGCGTCGCCACACCTCGGCTGACTACCCCCTGACCAGCCCCGCCAGCCGGTCGGCCACCCGTAGCCCCAGCCCGGCCTTCGAGCCGGTGTATTCTTCGACGCCGCCGTCGACCAGCAGCGCCCGCGTCTCATCGGCGCCGAGAACGCTTGCGTCGTTGGCGACGACAAAGGCGAGCCCGGTGCGCTCGACTCGCTCGCGGGCGGCCGCGACGAGCGCAGTATCGTCGGCACCAGTTTCCAGTTTGAAGCCAACGATGGGCAGGTCCGGGTGGGCCTCACGTACCCGGTCGATGAGCTTCGGCGTTGGTGATAACTCCAGTGTCAGCTCCCCCCCGGAGGGTATCTTCTCGGCGGCCGGCTCGGCCGTGTAATCGGAGATGGCCGCCGCCGATACCAGGGCATCGGCGCCCTCGACGGCGTCCATCGTCGCTGCCAGCATCTCCGCGGCACTCTCAACGCGCTCGACGGCCGCGTACGGCACCGTCTCACCGTCCTGGACCAGCGTCACGTCCGCGCCGCGAGCGTAGCAGGCCCGGGCCACCGCACGCCCGGTGCGCCCGGACGCTCGGTTGGTGAGCACCCGTACCGGGTCGATGGGCTCGCTGGTCGCGCCCGCGGTGACAACGATGTGATGCCCCTCCAAGGGCCGCTCGCCTGCGGCCCGGGCGAGCTCGACAGCGATTGCCGTCTCGGTCGCGATCTTCGCCTTCCCCTCCTCGATGCGGGGATCCACGAACGACACTCCCCACTCTTCCAGAGTGGACAGCGTCTCCGCAACCCCGGGGTGGTCATACATCGGCTCGTGCATCGCTGGCGCGACGACCACCGGCACCCCTGAGCCTAGAGCGGTGGTCGCGCAGGTGGTGACAGTCGTGTCGTCGATCGCGGCGGCGATTTTCCCGACCGTGTTGGCCGTCGCCGGCGCCACCAGAAAGGCGTCGGCCCACCCCTCGCGCCCGAACAGTTCGACGTGCTCCACCCGGCCGGTGATCTCCGTCACGACGTCGTGCTCGGTGGCGAACTCCAGCGCCCACGGGTGGACGATTCCCCGGGCGCTGTCGGTCATCACCGCCCGGACGGTCGCTCCCTGCCGCCGGAGCTCGTGGGCCAGCTCCACCGTCCGGACGGCCGCTATCGAGCCGGTCACCCCGAGCACGACGTTGACGCCGTCCAGCATACCCGGGTCGAGACCTCCCGGACACATAGCTCCCGCGACCCCCAGAAGCTATACATTGACAATGAAACAATCTTTTCGCCGATGGACTGTCCCGAGTGCGGGGTACGGGTGATGGAGGCGGACCACTGCCCCGCCTGTGGCCACGACCTCGCCGACGACACCCGCTGGTCGGCGACCCGCGCCGAACGGCGCGGCCGGGCGGCGGCCGATCCCACCGACCTCCCCGGACTGCGGTGGTTCAGCGTCGTCAGCATAGGGTATGCCGCCGCACTGGTCGGCGTCACCGCCGGCGCGCTGGTCCCGACGCTCCCGTTCGACCCCGCGCTCGCGCTGGGGGTGGCTACTCCCGCAACGGCGCTGCTGGCGGCGGCGACGCTGTTCAGCGCCGGTCTTGTCGTCCGGACGGGTGCCTGGCTGGCGCTGTATGGTGCGACGCTGCTGCATGCGGCGCTGCTCGGCCTCGCGAGCGCCGCCCTCGCTCCGGTGGGCGTGGTCGCCTTCCTCACCAGCACCATCGTCGCGCTGGCTGCTGTCCGCGAACGCCGGACGGACCCGCGCCGGACCTGAACAAGACTTATCACGTCGCTGGCACCCGCTCCGGTAGGGTCCCCATGTCAGTCATCCAGTTCGATAACCTCTCGAAGTCCTACGGCGACGTCACGGCCGTTGAGGACCTGTCGCTGTCGGTTGAGAAAGGCGAGGTGTTCGGCTTCCTCGGCCCGAACGGCGCCGGCAAGTCCACGACGATCAACGTAATGCTCGACTTCACGACGCCTACCAGCGGCGCCGTTCGGGTGTTCGGCCGTGACGCCCAACGGGAGTCGCTGGCTATCCGGCGGCGCTCCGGTCTGCTGCTGGAGGGCTACGGCGCGTACCCGGAGCTCACTGGCCGCGAACACGTCGAGCACGCCATCGACACGAAGGGTGCCGACGACGACCCAGACGCCCTCCTTGAGCGGGTCGGCCTCGACGCCGCCGACCGCCGGGCCGGCACCTACTCCAAGGGGATGCGCCAGCGGATGGCCATCGCGGTCGCGCTGGTCGGCGACCCGGACCTGCTGGTGCTGGACGAGCCCTCCACCGGGCTCGACCCCAACGGCGCCCGCGCGCTCCGGGAAATCGTCCGCGAGGAGAGCGCCCGCGGTGCGACGGTGTTCTTCTCCAGTCACATCCTCGAGCAAGTGGAGGCGGTCGCCGACCGCATCGGTATCCTGCTCGATGGCGGGCTGTCGACGGTCGGTGAGGTCGGGGCGCTCCGGGAGGAACTCGACACCGGCACCACCGTCGAGATACGGGTGAGCGAAATTGATGAGAGCCTACTCAACCGCCTCCGGGCGGTTACCGGCGTGCGCGAAGTGACGGCCGGAGACGAATCGGTATCGGTCGTCTGCCATGGCGGGGAGGCGAAGCTCCGGGCGCTGGAGACCGCCGCCGACGCCGGCGTCTACCGCGACTTCCAGCTCCGGGAGACCTCCCTGTCGGACGTCTTCTCGGCGTACACGGGGGCGGGCGCGGCCGGGAGGACTGCCGAGACGGCCGACGAGAACGCGGGCGCGGGGGAGGCGTGAGCTGGCGTCACGTTCTCCGGCGGGATCTTACCAGCGTTTACCGGTCCCGCACCGGAACGGCGGTGGCAGCCCTGCTGGGGCTGAGCACGGTCGTCGTGGTCGGGCTGGCGGCAATCGCCGACTCGCTGGCTATCGCCGCCGTCGGTGCCGTATTGACAGTGGCGGTGGTGCTGGCGCTCGTGTTCCTGGGCAGTCCCCGCTCGATCGCTGGCGCTATCGCTGCCTTCGCCGGTATCGCGGTGGCGGTGGCCCTGGTGCTGTCCGACACTGCCCCCTCTGGCCTGGGTGTGGACGGGACGGTTGTGCTCGTGGCGGGCATCCTCTCCTTTGTGGTGCCGCTGGTGGCGTTGGTCGCCAGCTACGGCGCCGTCGTCGGCGAGCGCGAGACTGGGAGCATCCGGTTTCTGCTGGGGTTGCCCAACTCCCGGGACGACGCCTACCTCGGGAAGCTCTGTTCCCGAACCGTCGCCATCGTGGCCCCGCTGGTGGCAGCGCTAGCGCTGACTGGGGGGATCGTCGCGCTCACCAGCGGCGAGCCGGTGCTCCGACCCGCCGGGCTCGGAAAGATGCTCGGGCTCGCAGCCGTGACGCTGCCGTACGTGCTGGTGTTCATCGGCATCGGGCTTACCGCCTCGGCGTACGCCGACAGCTCCAACCGCGCCGTCGCGGCGGTCATCGCCGTCTTTGCCTTCCTCCGGGTCGGCTGGCCCGCCCTGCAGGAGGTCGTCTGGGGGCTGGTCCGGCCGGAGAATCTGAGCCCCTCAGCCGCACGGCCGGCGTGGTTCTTCTGGAGCGACCGGCTCAACCCGATTAACGCCTATCTCGAGACTGCGTCGCTACTCGTTGAGGGGGAAATCCCCTTGGTCGCGCGGCCACCGGAGCCAGTCGCGCCGGTCGCCACCTCGATCGGCTTCGCGGTCGTGGTGTTGCTCGTCTGGGCCGCGCTGGCGCCGGTCGGCGGCCTGCTGTACTTCCGACGCCGGGACCTGCTGTAGCGGCGGCTAGTCCGCGACGCCGACTGTCTCCGTGTACGAGCCGTGCTCGGCCTCGTACACGCCCATGATCTCCCCCATCGTGGCGTACGTCTTCACCGCGTCGATGACGTAGGGAACGGTGTTCTCACCGGCAGCAATCGCCTCCTCCAGAGCGGCCAGGGTCTCCTCGACAGCCTCGTCGTCGCGCTCGGCCTTCACCTCTTCCAGCCGGGCGAGTTGGCGCTCGCTGGACGCCTCGGTCACCCGCAGTAGGTCGATGTCCTCCTCCTCGTCGGTGGTGTATTTATTGACACCGACGACGACCTCCTCGCCGTCGTCCACCCGCTCCTGGTACTCGTAGGCGGCGTCCTGTATCTCGCGGTGG
>CAZLOO010000235.1:0-4461 GCA_964561055.1 uncultured Halobacteriales archaeon | reverse complement strand
TGTCCAGCACCTCCTCGGCCCGGGAGCCGAGCCGCTCGACGCTCCGGCGGCCGATTGGCGAGCGCAGGCCGAACTCTTCCATGTAGTCTCTGAGCACGGAGAACTCCTCGCTGCCGGGGAGGGGAACATCGGCCGTCCGGCAGGCCGCGTCGATGCCGAACTGTGCGCAGACGTGGTCGCTGATCTCCTCGGCCATCATCCGGTAGGTGGTGAACTTCCCGCCGACGATGCTGGTCATCCCGTCGAGGCCGTCGCGCTCCTCGTGATCGAGGAGGAAGTAGTCCCGGGTGATGTCCGTCGAATCGGTGCTGCCGACGTCCGGCGGCTCGTACAGCGGGCGCACTCCCCAGAAAGAGCGGATGGTGCGGGCATCGGCGAGCATCGGTACCAGCTCCGAGAGGGTATCCAGCATCATGTCCACTTCCCACTGCTCCTCCGGGTAATCCTCGGGGTCATCGACCTCCTCGTCGGTCGTGCCGAGAATGCAGGTCGTCTCGTGGGGGACGATGATGTCGGCGTCCCCTTTCGGACGACAGCGGTTGATGACCGTGTCCACCTGGCGGGTGTTCATGATGGTCATCACTCCTTTCGAGGGGCGGACCTCGATATCGACCCCGGCCATCTCGCCGATCCGTCCGGCCCACGCGCCGGTCGCGTTGACGACGTAGTCCGCGCGGATCCGCTCGGTGCCGCCCTCGGTTCCGTGGACGCGCTTGCCGGCCCCTGAGTCGTGCTCGACTTCCAGCCCGACGACCTGACCGTCCTCGACCAGCAGATCCGTTACCGTCGAGTGGGTCTCGATACGCGCGCCGTGTTCCTGAGCGCTGGCGGCGTTGGCGACCACCAACCGGAACGGGTCCACGGCGCCGTCCGGGACGGCGATGGCCTTATCGATGTCCTTCGCGAGGTGGGGCTCCATCGCGCGGGCCTCCTTAGCGGAAACCACCTCTGCCGGAATATCACAGGTCTCACACCCCGACAGCTTCTCCTGAAAGTACTCCTCGGAGTCCTCCGGGCGCTTGACGAACAGCCCGCCAGTCATCTCCACACAGTGATCGGCGATGTCCCGCAGCACCCGGTTCTCCTCGATGCACTCCTCGGCGCTTTTCTGGTCGGCGACGGCGTAGCGGCCGCCGCTGTGGAGCAGCCCGTGCATCCGGCCGGTCGTCCCGTGTGTCAGGTTCCCCTGCTCGACGAGGGTGACATCCAGCCCCCGCATCGAGAGGTCCCGGGCGATGCCCGCCCCGGTCGATCCGCCGCCGATGACGGCGATGTGTGGTGCCGCTGCCATCTGAGTACCCCCGCTTCGAATTCAACCTACTTATTTCATTGGTGGAGCCGGGCGCGACAGTAAATATCACCGTCGTGGGTGATCGACACCGCGTGTACCGTTGTTCTTCCCTTGGCGATCATCTGGCGGCCCGGCGGGCGAGGCGGCGGACGAGTAGGCTCGCTTGACGGTTTTGTCGGCGTTCCCTCCGGCAGATTTCGCTCTGAAAATGCCCGCGCCGTCCGACGTGTTTCGCCTGCAGGCGAACAGCTACTGGCCCGTATCGTTGCCACCGCCACCGGACCATGGGGAACATTTATTACGGTGTCCTATATTGTTTACCGGCACGGCGGCTAAGGCAGTAAATTAGTCGTCCGCGAGGGCACGCACAATGTCAGACACATACGTCGGCGCGATCGATCAGGGAACGACCGGCACCCGGTTCATGGTGTTCGACCACGGCGGGCAGGTGGTCGCCAACGCCTACGAACAGCACGAACAGATCTACCCGGAGCCGGGCTGGGTGGAGCACGACCCCATAGAGATCTGGGAGAACACCAAGAGCGTTGTCAACAGCGGGCTCGACGAGGCGGGAGTCGACGCCAATCAGCTCGAGGCGATGGGGATCACCAACCAGCGCGAGACCACCATCGTGTGGGACGCCGACAACGGCCGGCCGGTGTACAACGCGGTGGTGTGGCAGGACCGCCGCACCACCGACCGCGTCGAGGAGCTCGAGGAGGAGGGGAAAGTCGAGGAGATCCGCGCCAAGACCGGCCTGGAGGCCGACGCGTACTTCGCGGCGACGAAGGTGGAGTGGATACTAGACAACGCGGAACCGCTGAAGCTGGACACCACCCGCACCCGGGACCTGCGGGACCGCGCCCGCGACGGGGAGCTACTGATGGGCACCATCGACTCCTGGCTCATCTACAACCTCACGGGCAACCACATCACGGACGTCTCGAACGCCTCCCGGACGATGCTGTATGATATTGAGGGGCTGAACTGGGACCCGGACCTGCTGGCGGAGTTCGACGTCCCCGAACAGATGCTGCCGGAGGTGCGCCCCTCCTCCGATGAGAGCCTCTATGGCCACACGGACCCCGATGGGTTCCTCGGGGCGGAGGTGCCAGTCGCCGGCGCGCTGGGCGACCAGCAGGCGGCGCTGTTCGGTCAGACCTGCTTCGAGCCCGGGGAGGCCAAGAACACCTACGGCACGGGGTCGTTCTACCTGATGAACACCGGCACGGAGCCGGTGGCCTCGGACCACGGGCTGTTGACGACCATCGGTTTCCAGCTGTCCGGCGAGCCCGTCCAGTACGCTCTGGAGGGCTCGATCTTCGTCACCGGCGCCGCCATCGAGTGGCTGGAGTCGGTGGGATTCGTCGACGATCCGATGGAGACGGCGGACCTCGCCCGGTCGGTGGACTCCACACAAGGAGTGTACGTCGTGCCGGCGTTCAGCGGGCTGGGGGCGCCTCACTGGGACGGCCGCGCCCGGGGCACCATCGTCGGGATGACGCTGGGTACCCGCCGCGAGCACGTCATCCGGGCAGTCCTGGAGTCGATCGCCTACCGCACCCGCGACGTCGCGGAGGCGATGGAGGCCGACGCCGGCGTGGAGACGGCCACTCTCCGGGTGGACGGCGGCGCGGTGCGGAATAACTTCCTCTGTCAGCTCCAGGCGGACATCCTCCAGCGCAAGCTGGTCCGGCCGCAGGTGGACGAGACGACTGCGCTCGGAGCAGCCTACGCGGCGGGCCTGGGGGTGGGCTACTGGGAGAGCGTTGACGAGCTGCGCTCGCACTGGCAGGTCGATCGGGAGTTCCAGCCGGAGATGGACTCCGGAACGGCCGACCGGCTGTACCGCCGGTGGGGGGACGCCGTCGAGCGGTCCCGCGACTGGGCGCAGGACGGCGAGCCGTAGCTACCGCTCGATGTCGCCCGTCGCGTCGCGCTCGACCACCCGCCGGACCTCCTCGGGGGTGACCGTCGCGGCGTCGCCCGCGACGGTACGTTTCAGGGCGGCCGTCGCCACCCCCCAGTCCAGCGCCTCCGGGACGGTGCCGCCGTCGAGACGCCGGGCGAGGTACCCCCCGACGAAGGCGTCGCCGGAGCCGACCGGGTCCACCGTCTCCGTCTCGACGGCCCCCCGCTCGTGGATGGTGCCGTCGGTGACCGCCAGCGCGCCCGCCTCCCCTCTGGTGACGACCACCGTTTCAAACCCGTGGGCGGCGGCGAGGCTGTTGGCGATGGCGCTGGCGTCGCCGTCCGCGTTGAGCACCTCGCGGGCGTCCCGCTCGGCGACGAAGAGGCGATCCACCGACGGGAACAGCCCCGTCAGCGTCTCGCGAGCCTCGGCGGGCGACCAGAGCTTCGAACGGTAGTTCACGTCCAGGGCCGTCGTCGTCCCTGCCTCGTGTGCGGTCTCCAGCAGCGCGCCTGTCGTCGCCGTGGCCTGCTCGGACAGCGCCGGCGTGATGCCACTGGTGAGAAACAGTTCCGCCCCGCGGAGCCGGCCGCTTTGCACGTCCCCGGGTTCGAGCGACCGGATGGGAGTGCCCTCGCGGTCGTACACGACACGCCGGCCGCGGGGCTTCCCCCCTGGCTCGTAGTAGTAGGTGCCGACCCGGCCCTCGTCGGTCCACGTCACCCGAGGCTCAACTCCCTCGCCGCGCAGCGCGTAGGCGATCCGCTGACCCAGCGGTCCCTCAGGTAGCGCCGACAACCAGGTGGCGTCGGTTCCCAGCGCCGCGGCCGCGACGGCGACGTTGCTCTCGGCGCCACCGACGTTGACGTCGAACCGGTCGGTCCGCGAGAGGCGGCTCCCCGATGGTGGGGAAAGCCGCAACATTGTCTCCCCGAACGTGACGAGCGAGCTCATCGCCCCGGCTTCGTGACCCGTCGATATGAATCCGGCTCCCTACTCCTCGTCGAACAGCGTCTCCCCGTCGGCGAGATGCTCCGCGACGGCGTCCATGTCGAGGGTCACCCCCAGGCCGGGCCGATCCGGTACGGCGATGCGGCCGTCCGCGATGGCGGGCTCTTCGACGAGGTCGCCCCACCAGTCGAGTTCGTAGGAGTGGAACTCCACGGCCAGCGAGTTCGGGACGGCCGTCCCGACGTGGGCGCTGGCCATCGTCGCCACCGGCGAGGAGACGTTGTGCATCGCCACCGGGACGTAGTAC
>CAZLOO010000234.1:0-4471 GCA_964561055.1 uncultured Halobacteriales archaeon | reverse complement strand
GGAGACGGTGGGAATGGCCGACGCCGGCGACCGGGACGCGCTGTCGCTGTCCGGCGGCGAGGCCGGGCGGGTCGCGTTCGCCCGCGCGCTGGCAGTGGACCCGGCGGTGCTGCTACTGGACGAGCCAACCTCCGACCTGGATCCCCGGAACACCGCGGTCATCGAGCGGGCGGTCGGCCGCGCCCGGGACCGGGGGGTAGGGGTGGTAGTCGCCACTCACGATATGCACCAGGCCAAGCGACTCTCGGATCGCGTGGCATTCCTGCTTGACGGGGAACTGGTCGAGACGGGGCCGCCTGGACAGCTGTTCGAGGCGCCGGCCGACCCCCGGACGGAACGGTTCGTCAACGGGGAACTGCTGTGCTAGTCCTTCGGCCAGAACAGCTCCCTCCCCCCGACAGTCGAAGAACACTCCGCAAGCGCGAATGCCAGCTCCAGCGACGGGTCGTAGCGGCCCCACTCGATGCTGTTGATCGTCTGCCAAGCGGCCTCGACAGCCTCGCCGATATTGGCCTGACTCAGCCACTGCTGCTCCCGGCGCCGGCGGAGATCCGTCTCCGTGCTCAGCGGGCGGGGCGATGTCGATCGGCTATTGGGTGCTGTGGAGGTGCTCGCAGTCGGACCGCGAGTGTGAACTTATCGGTCCGCCAGCACGTCGGTTTTCCCCGCGGTGGGCGAGCGCTCCGCATGCGAACGACTCTCGCCGTATCGGGCGACGCCATCCTCAACCGGCAGGTGTCCGTCTGGGAGGCCGAGCGGTTCCGGTCGCTGGTCGAACAGTTCCGCGCCGCCGATGTCGGCTTCACTCACCTGGAGATGAACCTGCTCGACTACAACGACCCGAACGTGTACCCGGCCGCCGAGGCAGGCGGGACTTGGATGCGGGCGCCGCCCGCCGTGGCGGCCGAACTCGCCTGGGCCGGCATCGACACCGTCTCGCACGCTTCGAACAACGCACTGGACTACGGCTAGGCGGCCTGGAGTCCACCTGGGCCGCCCTGGAGGACGCTGACGTCGACTGGGCCGGCACGGGACGGGCCCTCGCGGCCGCCCGCGAACCAACCTACCGCGAGGCTCCGGGCGGCCGGGTCGGCTGCGTGTCGATGACGACCTCCTTCACCCGCTGGAGCCGTGCCGGCGAGGCACGCCGGGACATGCAGGGCCGGCCGGGGGGTGAATCCGCTCGGCTACCAGTTCGAACTCGGGCCGGAGCGCACGGAGCAGCTGCTTGACCCCGCGGAGGCGATGGGGCTGTGGGTCACCCCGGACGGGGACGACTGACTGCTTAACCCGCCGGGGCTCCACAACATGGTGTATCGCTTCCACACGGGCGAGGAGCCCGGCGTCCGACCGGTGCTCGCGGAGGATGACCGGGCCGGCAACCTCCAATCCGTACGGGAGGCCGACCGCCAGGCCGACCGCACTATCGCTCATGTACACACTCACGCGTGGAAGACCGACAGCAGTATGACGGATTCGCCCGCCTTCCTTCCGCCGTTCGCACGGGAATGCATCGACGCCGGCGCGGACGTGGTGGTCTGCCAGGGCTCGGACACCCCGCTGCGGGGCATCGAGACGTACGGCGACGGCGTGATCTTCTACGATCCCGGCGGCCTGTTCATAATGAGCGACACTACCGCGGCTCCCCTCGGAGTTCTATGACCGCTATGGCGACAGCCTGGAACGCCATCCCGCCGACGCGATGCCGGGGCGCCTGCTGGCCGAGCGGGGCCTCTCCGATCTCTTCGACGCGGCTACCGATGCCGACAACGCAGACTACGGCGGCGCCGTCCGGAGCCTGAAGGGCGGCTACTTCTCGGGGGCAGTGCTGGGCGCAATCGTCCCCGTCTGCACGTTCGAGAACGGGCTGGAGCGCGTGGAACTACATCCCGCCCGGCTCCAGGGGCGGGGGGTCGGCGCTGTACACCGCGTCTCCTTCCGGGCCGAGGGTCCGGAGCCCGTCGCATCGTTGAGCACGTGGACGAGCTCTCGACGGCGTTCGGGACTGATATCGCGTTCGAGGACGGCGTTGGGATAATAGCGCCGTGAGCGTTAGTGGCCGCCCTCGACCAGCCCCTCCTCGGTACAGCGGACGTTCGTGTAGTGCGAGGTGAACTGCTCGACGAATCCCTTCTCGGCGTCGAACGCGTGGCGGCGGACACAGCCAACGTCCGCGCCGAGCAGGTGGATGCTGACGCTCGGCACCTCCGAACTCGTCCGGACCTTGTGGATATCGTCCTCGGGAGGGACCAATCGGGAGTAGTCACCGCGACCCTGCTCTTGGACGCGGTCCAGCTCCAGCTCGGCGGGCCCGATGTCGGTGTTCATTCCGTCCACTCGGCGGTAGAACGACTCTTCCTGGGTGCCCTGATACAGCCCCACCAGCCCCCAGGCGAGATGGTCGTGGACCGGCGTCTCCACGCCCGGTGGGATGACGAGGCTGAACAGCACCAGGTCCTCACTGCGGTACAGCAGCCACTGGGCGATATCCCGGCCCATCTCTCCGCGGTCGTTGTACCCCTCCGGCGGGGAGTCTCGGTACAGTTCGGGGAGCCACCCGTCCTCCGCCAGCAGCGCCTCGAACGGCTCCTCCAGGTCAGCCAACAGCCCCTCGATACCTGCCTCGTCGGTGACGTCATCGTGATCGTCGGCCCGCGACCGAACCGTCCTCACGAACGACCGGACGCGGTCGTTGTCGAGGAAGTACTCCTCCTCGGTAACAGCCATGGACTGGCTCACGAGCGAGGGGTACAAGACCGTTGTGCGTCCTACTCCTCGATTATCTCCGCGAACGCTACGTTCTCGCGCACCTGCTCGATGCGGACGGTGGGTTCCTCGCCCGGCTCGCCGCCCGGGACGATGACGACGTAGCCGCGGTCTACCTTCGCGATGCCGTCGCCCTGGTCGCCGAGCGCCTCGACGCTTACTGTCCGGACCTCGCCCTCGTCCACCGGCGGCGAGGGAGCTGGGGCTGGCTCCGAGGCCGCCCGGCCGCCGGGTCGGTCGCTGCCGACCCCGTGGGGGAACACACCAACGCGGTAGGTCTCGCCCGGAGCGAGTGCGCCCTGCTCGATCTCGGCGGCCGGCACCTCGATGACGTAGGTTCCATCGTCCTCCTCGACGTGTGCGCTGAACAGGCTTCGGAGCCCGTCTGGAATCTGTACCATTACCCGTTCCGAAGACGGGTAGGGGTGTTAGTTCCCAGGGTCGGCTGACCAACAGGCTCAACGCCTGCCGGCGGCTGTCGGGGTATGACTGGACTACTCGAGGGGATGGCCGACCACGGCACGACCAGGCTGCAGGCGTTCAGGGACGAGGCGGTCGGCCTGCGCGGGTTCGTCGACATTCACGACACCACCCTCGGGCCGGCCGCCGGCGGCACCCGCCGGTACGCGTTCGACTCCGAGGAGGAGGCGATCCGCGACGCCCTCCGGCTTTCGCGGGCGATGAGCTACAAGTTCGCGGTCTCAGGCATCGATCTCGGCGGCGGGAAAGCGGTCATCTGGGTTGACGACGACGAGTGCTCGGAGGCGCTGTACCGCGCTTACGGCCGCGCCGTTGACAGTTTCGACGGCCGTTTTCTCACCGGCGGCGACGTCGGCACCGGTACCCGCGAGCTCAGGTGGATCGCCCGCGAGACGGACTACGTCGTCGGCCTCCCCGAGCAGTTCGATCACCCGGAGGGGTACCATGGCGGCGGTCTCGGTCTCGCTCGGGCCATCGAGGCGGCCGCGGACCACCGCTATGGCGACCGCGGATTCGGCGACCTCCACGTCACTATCCAGGGTGTCGGCGAGATGGGGTGGGCGCTGAGCCGCTACCTGGCGGAGGCCGACGCACAGCTGACGGTCGCCGATCCCGACGGCGCCGCCGTCGACGCTGCCGTCGAGCAATTCGGCGCTACCGCCGTCGATCCGGCGGACGTGTACGGCGTCGACTGTGACGTGTTTCCCCCCTGTGCACTGGGGGGTGTGTTGAACGACGATACCGTCCCGGACCTTGGGTGTGACATCGTCGCCGGCGCCGCGAACAACCAGCTCGCCGACAAGGCCGCGGACACCCGTCTGCTCCACGAATCGGACGTGTTGTACGTGCCAGACTACCTCGCCAACTCCGGGCGCACCATCGACGACACGGACCTGCTGCGCCCCGGCGGGTACAGCTACGACCGCGCCCGGGCGATGGTGGAGGGTATCTACGACCGGGTTCGGGAGGTGCTGGCCCGCTCGGAGCTGGAGGACCGGCATACACAGCGGGTCGCCGACAGCATCGCCGAGGAACGCATCACAGCGGTCGGCGCCGTCCGCGACGCGCCCGCGCCCCGCCGCCCCTCCTTCTAAAGATGCCCCAGCAGACTGTCGTGGAGCGCCGCGTTGCTCCCCAGTAGTGGCGTCCGGGTGTCCCGGGCGTCCAGCTGGATCCGGTAGGGCTCGCCGGCGTCGTCGGTCACCCGGCCGCCGGCCTCGCGCAC
>CAZLOO010000233.1:0-4504 GCA_964561055.1 uncultured Halobacteriales archaeon | reverse complement strand
GTGTTAAGCCCGAACCGCCGGAGGACGTTCCCGAACGCGAACAGCGCGCCCGCTCCCAGCGGGTACAGCAGGTCGCGGGGACGCCAGCCAGCGAGGTCACCCCCCTTCGCGAGGCTGAGGACGACTAGCCCGCCGACGAGCACGGCGATGCCGACGGCGGTATCGAGCGAGATCGGTTCCCCCAGCAGACCAAGCCCGAGCGCGGTCGCGAACAGCGGCCGGGCGCTGACTGCCGCGCTGTTGATGCTGGCGCCCACCCGATCGACGCCGACAAAGATCGCCAGCCGGCCCAGAGCCGTCCCCGTCGCACCGGCGAACAGGAACAGCCCCGCGACGGCGGGGTCCAGCCCCACGAGAAGGGTGGGCCCCCGGAGGGCCAGCAGGACGAGCATGAACACCGAGAGGTCGACGACCACGACGGTCAGCGCCGCCTGGAGGGCCGTGCCCTCGAGAGACATCCCCCGTTTGTCGAGAATGGGCGCGAACCCCCAGAGGACGGCCGGCACGAGCGCCAGGAAGTACACCGTTGTCTCCGGCCCGAGAACCATATCAGGCCTGCGTGGCCCCGGGACATGAACGTGTGTTTTCGTGGCGGGCACACGCCGGGTCGCGACTCCTCTCGTCGGGACGAACGGCGGGGCGCTGCCCGCGCCGAGGGACGCCTACTCGGCCCGCCGCGCCGGGGGCTGTCGGGACTGGAACTCGCGGGCGTACTCCACGAAGTTGTCCAGTAGCCGCAGGCCGGTTCCGCCGGACTTCTCGGGGTGGAACTGGGTGCCCATCACGTTACCCGCTTCGCTCGCGGCGACGGCGGCGAAGTCGAAGCCGTAGTCACAGGAGGCGATCGCCTGTTCGTCGGCCGCCGAGGCATACGAGTGGACGAAGTACGCATAGTCGCCGTCGACGATGCCGTCGACGATCGGGTGCTCGCGCTCGATCGTCAGTTCGTTCCAACCCATGTGGGGGACCGTCACGTCGGCCGGCAGCCGCTTGACGCGGCCGTCAAGGAGGTCCAGCCCGTCAATCGTCCCCCTGTCGGCGCCCTCCGTGCTCTCCGTGTACATCAGCTGGAGTCCAACGCAGATGCCCAGAACGGGCGTGTCCTCGGCAGCCTCCACAAGAGCGTCGTGGAACGGCGCCGAGTTGCGAATACACTCCCCGAAGGCGCCGACTCCCGGGAGCACCAGCGCCTCCGCGGCGGCGATTTCGCCGGGGTCGCTCGACTCCGTCACTGCCGCGCCGGCCCGCTCAAGACCGCGGCGCAGGCTCCGGAGGTTGCCGACCCCGTAGTCAATGACTGTTACCCGCACGCTGGCCATTGGCCGGCCTCCGACATACCGTTTCCGCCGTGTCGTAAGGACGGGTTTGATGCTCCAAAGGCCCGTCGTCGACGAATGAGCGAGGAGGCGCCGTTCGAGGCTCGTATCCAGGTCGCCGAGGTGGTGCGGGCGGAACCGTTCCCAGAGGCTAACAAGCCACAACTGGCGAAGCGGTGGGTCGACGTCGGCGAGGAGACGCTCCGGTCGGCCGCGCAGGTGGGGTACAACTACGAGCCCGAGGAGCTGGTCGGCCGGCAGGTGCTGTGTGCGAACGAACCTCCGGTCGGTCCGGATCGCGGGGTTCAAGTCCGAGGTGCTGACCGTCGGCGTCCCCGACGAGGACGGCCACCCGGTGCTGGTCGGTCCCGATCAAGACGTTCCGCTGGGCGGGACGCTGTATTAGCCGTACCGTTCGGCGTGCTCGGGACAGAACGCCGGCTTCCGGAGCTGTGCGGCCACCACGCCCGGCTGGCGGTGGGGGTTTGCGAGTCGACAGTTCGGGGACTCGCAGAACGCCTCGCCGGTTTCGAGGTAGTGGTACGCCTGGAGGACGTACCCCTTCAGCGCCTCCGTCGTCCGGGGGTCGTCGGCGACGAGGAATTCCCCCTCGACTTCCTTTTCGAGTACCTCCCGGGGCGGCGGCCCACCGCCCAGCAGCGCGCTCGATTGCTTGAGCTTGTAGTACTGCTCAGGTTTGGCCGGCGCCTCGTACAGGCCAGGGACGGAGACCGGTGCTGGTTGTCCGAGCACGTGTACCCGCTTGTGCCACCGGCCGTCGTGGTCTCCCCAAGTGCCGAGAACCCGGTCCAGCAGCGGGACGTGAAGGTGTGCCAGCGAGCGCTCTTCCGTCGGAAGCCGTCGGTACAGCGCTTCCTGCAGCGCCAGCCCGTCGTAGACGACGCCGCCGGCCCGCTCGGGGGTCTCGATGGCACGCTCCTCATAGCGAACCACCCCGAGCATCGTGTTACCGGTCTCCTGCTCGGACGGAGCGCGCACCCGTGCCCGGGCGAACGCCTCGGCCAGGCTGTCGTCATCGTACAGCGACAGGAAGCGGTCACGGACCGTAACGGTAGCACCCACCCGGTCATCGAGCCAGTCGGCGATAGCATCGGCATCGGCCGGCGTCGTCGGCGCCCGGTAGATCGTCACCCGCTCGACCATATCGGCCGGTGGTACCGTCCGTTCATACCCGTTTCGACCCGTGTCAAACTATCTCACTATCGCCGAACGCTTTTGTCCGGACTGGCGGACGGCCGGATATGGAGACGGTCGATGCGCGCGAGTACCACGAGCGGACCGACCAGACCCGCGAGCGCATGGCCGAGAGGGAATTCTCCCTGGATCCGGCCACGATGCCGCGGCTCTCCAAGCGCTACCAGGGCCTGCCACGAGAGCCTCTTGAGGCGGTCCGGCCGCCACAGGTGCCCGCGCTAGCGGCCGTCGCGGCCCCCCGGGCGGACCCGCTCGAGGGGGCGACCCCGGCACCGGGGATCGACCGGGGGGTGCTCGCGACGCTGTGTTACGAGGCCGCTGGCGTCGTTGAGGCCGTCGAGCGCAACGGGAAGACCGTCCGGTACCGGGCGGCCTCCTGCACGGGGAAGCTGTACCACGTGGAACTGTACGCCATCTGCGGGCCGCTGGGCGACCTGGGACCGGGCGTCTACCGCTTCGACCCGGACGGGTTCGGGCTTGACGTTCTCCGGCGGGGTGACTACCGGGGTGATCTCGCAGCGGCGACAGCCGACCAGCCCAGCGTCGCCGGGGCGCCGGTGACGTTCGTCGCCACCGCCGTCTGGGAGCGCAACGCTTGGAAGTACCGCGAGCGGGCGTTCCGTCACGCCTTCTGGGACGCCGGGACTGTCCTGGCAAACCTGCTCGCGACCGGTCACGCCACCGACCACCGGGCGGAGGTGATCGCCAGCTTCGACGACAACCAGGTGGTCGAACTGCTGGGTCTGGATCCCGACGAGGAGGCGCCGGTGGCGCTGGCGCCGGTCGGCTGGGACGACCCCGCGCCGGATCCGGTCGGTATCACCCCCATCGACCCCGCGACCGTGCCGTACAGCGACGCTCCCGACCGGTATCCGCTGATCCCCGCGGCCTGGCGGGCCGGCCGTCTCGAGGGCAAGGCAGTGGCCGACTGGCGAGCGGCCTGCCAGGGGTTCGACGACGCCACGACAACAGGCGACGGCGAGCGGGTCCCGCTGGAGCCGGTCGGGGATGATATCGCCTCGGCACGGCCGCTGGCGAACGCGATCCGACGACGAGGGTCCTGTCGAGCGTACGCCGATCGGCCGCTGAGCCGCCGGAAGCTGGGGACAGTCCTGGACCGGGCTACCCGCGGCGTTCCCGGGGACTGGAACGGCGGCGTCGCCGACGGGCTCGCCGTGAACGACGTGTACGTGCTGGCCACGAACGTCGCCGGGGTCCCCGATGGGGCCTACCAGTTCCATCCCCAGGCGGCCGCTCTCGAGCGAGTGGGCCCCTCGGACAGTGACGTCCAGACGGCGCTAGCGCTCGAACAGGAGTGGGCCGGCGACGCCCACGTCAACGTCTACTGTATGGCCAACGTTGATGGGGTCGTCGAGGCGCTGGGGAACCGCGGTTACCGACTGGCCCAGTTGGAGGCGGGGCTCACCCTCGGGCGGCTGTACCTGGCGACGTACGCCCACCGCGCCCTCGGGGGGACCGGACTGACGTTCTTCGACCGGGAAGTGACCGACCACCTCTCTCCGCGGGCCGCCACCCGCCAGCCGATGACGTTGTTCGCGCTGGGCGTGGCCGACTAGTCATCCGCCGGGGCCGCCCGGCTGGTAAGGGTCACGTCGGGCGCGTCGACGCCGAGCTCGTCGATGGCGGCTTGGGCGGCCCGCTTCCCAGAGACCAGCATCGCGCCGAACGTCGGCCCCATCCGGGGGAGTCCGTAGGTAGTGGCGACAGCCATCCCCGTCACGATCAGTCCGTCGTGGGCGAGCCCGGTATGCTCGACGACAGCGTCCTCGCTCTCGCCGACCCACATCGAGCCGTGCCCCGGGGAGTCGTGGCCCGGGGCGCCGTAGCTCTCCTCGTCGGTGGCATCCATCCCCGTCGCGGACGCCGCCGCGTGCTCAATGCCGGGGGCGTCGAGCACTCCCCGCTCCTGGAGCTTCGAGACGGCCATCGCGTCGTGGCCGGTCGCATCGATG
>CAZLOO010000232.1:0-4507 GCA_964561055.1 uncultured Halobacteriales archaeon | reverse complement strand
GACCGAGTCTTATGTCGACCCTCCCCCGCGGTTTCGACGTCACTCACCCGGACAGTGCCGGCGAGACGCTGTTGTGTGGCTTCACGGAGTTCGGCCTCGCCGGACTCTCAGCGGCGGACTACCTCGTCCAACACTTCGGTATCGAGGAGTCGGGCCGCGTCACCACGGAGCAACTGCCAGCGATCACACCGTTCGCGGCCGGCCGGCCCCGCCACCACACCCGGCTGTACGCCGACGACGAGCACGACATCAGCGTGCTCGTTGGGGAGTTGTTCGTCCCCCGCGAGGCTGCTAAGGGGCTCGCGGACACCCTCATCGATTGGGCCGAGGGCGCCAACGTGGACGAGATCTGCGTGCTCTCGGGCGTGCCGGTCGCCCACGGCCCCGAGGAGCACCGCCCGTACTTTGTGGCGACCGACGACTTCCGCGAACACCGTCTGGCGGGGGTCGACATCCCCCCCATGGGCGGAGGATACTTGGACGGCATCAACGGCGCGCTCGCCGAGCGGGGGCTTGACTCGCCGCTCCGTGTGGGCGTGCTGACGACGCCGGCCCACGCCCGAACCCCGGACGTGGAGGCGACGCTACGCCTGTTGGAGGCCGTCGAGGCGGCCTACGGCCTCGGCGTCGATCTGGAGCCGCTGGCGGCGTTCGCCGAGGAGGTGGAGGCCCAGTACGCGGAGCTGTCCAGCCGGATGGAGGAGGCCGAGCGCCGCCAGCAGCCCGAGGACCGGATGTACATGTAGTACGACCGTTTCACTGTGTCGGAGTGCCTCCAGCATCCCTCGGAGTAAGAGGTCCGATCGATACCACCGGCCACGGCCGTCGGTTCCAGCTCGCGAGGGGTGTAGTTCCTCCCACGCTGGCGGTGACCCGCCGCCACCGCTCTTCGGTTGCATTACAGTAGTTCGAGGCGAACGCCCACGGCTTTAGCTGTGGGAGGAGGTCAATCTGCCGCTGGCGTCCCCCCCTTTGCTCAGTCCGTGATGACCTCGTCGACGAGCTCCATCGGCGTGGCGTCGTAGGGGGGGTTCTCGAGGGTGAACCCCTCGGCGGGTTCCATCATCACCTCGCTTGCGGGGCGGGACTCGTTCTCGAACACGAACCCGCCATCGATGATCTTCGCCTGCGAGCCGACCACCGTCACCGGGACGCCGAGATGGTTGGCGGTCGCACAGATTGGGAACGTCCCAACCCGGTTGTAGAGGGTCTCGCCCACGATGCAGTCCATCCCGACGAGCACTCTATCGCAGCCCTCCAGCACGGAGCCAGAGGCCGAGTCCACCAGCAGGTGGGTGTCCACACTCTCGATACCGGCCAGTCTGCGGGCGGTCTTCCGGCCGAGATAGCGGGGCCGGGCCTCCGTGACGTACGCCTCGAAGCGCTTACTGTCAGCGACCGCCTTTTCAACGCCCGACAACACCGTCGAGGAGTAGTCGTGGGTAAGGAACGTCTCCCCGTCCTCAAGATGTGCGGCTGCGTTCCCGGCGGCGGCCTCCTTTGCGCGTTCGACGCGCTCGATAACTCGCTCGGCGGTGTCGCGGGTGAGCCGCTTGGCCTCCTCAACGGTCGCCGGGTCGGCGTCGGTGACCGTCTCAACTATCTTCAACTGGGTAGTGTGCAGGGAGGCGTGGGAGGGGTTGGCTCGCCGGAGCGCCGAGGAATTGCGATCCAGGTCACGGAGATAGTTCTCTACGGTCGCGAACTCCCGCTCGGTCAGCGTCGCCAGCGCCCGGGCCGCCTTCACCGCCACGACCGACGAGGAGTGAGTCTGCATCTCCTGTATCTCCTCGACAGTCTCGTCTATCATGCCACGACGTTCCGCTGGCCCGGGCAAAGCCCTTCTGGGTCGCCCGTCCGTACGACTCATATCCGGGCGGCCCCTACCAATGATATGACTGTTCCCGTCCGTTACACCTGTCCGCACTGTGGCGCGGTCGCCACACTTGAGCGCGAACCGTACCTTGCGGATAAGTGCGTGACTCCCCACTCACTGGAGGGGTGGGAGTACGCCGACGCCCACGAGCCGTTCGAGGACGCCGACGGCGTCACGTTAGTGTGTGGCGCTAGCGAGACCGAGGGCGAGGGCTGTGGTCGGACTTACTACCTCTCCTTCGTAAAGTATGATCAAGGCCGGGAGGTAGACGCGTCGGTGCCCCTCCAGCCGGGGGACATGCCCGACTTCAGCTTCCGCCGGTAGGACGCCCCATGCGCGAGTTCGGCTTCGAGATGGCGCTGTGTGCGACCCTCGAGAGCGAGGGGCGACTCGTCTCCCGACAACTCGGCGCCAGCACCCGCGGCAAGCGGGTGGTTGATGTTCTCCTCGTCGAGCCGGGACCGGAGTTCGACAGGCGGGCCGCGATCACAGCCGAGACGGTGCCAGGGATAGCAATCGATGCCGAAGTCGGTGTCGGCCGCTGGCGACCGGAGCGGGCGGTGCGCCGGTCGGTGGAGTTCGATGGAAACGACGACTTCGACCCCGTCGACCGGGCAGTCGAGCGCGGCTTCTTCGAGCGGGAGCGCCGCGACGGTCGGCAGATGCTCAGACAGACCGCCCGCTACCCGGAGCAGTGGTTCGACCGGTTGGTCGCCGTCGAGAACAAGCCGGAGCTCGACCGCCCTGGCGATCTCTACGCTCAGCTCCGGCGGGATGTCTCCCTAGCTGCGGTGGACGCGGTCGTGCTCTGTACAGCCTCGCACGTCACCGGCGCCCACCGGAATCGGCTGCCCGATGAGGTCGGCGTCTGGCGATTCGACCCGGAGACAAGCGAACGGACGGTGGTGTACGAGCCCGAGTCGCTTCCCACCGACGAGCCGGGGCTGGAGATACTCCGCCAGCGGGCCGGACGAACGGACGTGCAGACGGTGTCCTCCGAGCGGAAGGCCGCGCTCCGCCGCCAGTTGGCAGAGCGGGCCTACGGAAAGGGCTGGCGAACGGGGTTTCCCGACTGCCCGAACCTGGAGGCACAGAGCGTGAACGGTGTCGGGCCGCTGCCGTACTGCACCCGCGAGGGGAGGATCGTCGGCAGGGAGGATTCGTGTGATTGCCCGCCGGGGGGGCCCCCGGCCGTGGATCTGGCAGCCCATCGGAACCGCCACTCTCCGTGGGTACGCGACCCTACAGGCGGGAAGCGCCAGCAGGCCGAATTGAACCGGTTCAGGTAAGCGGCACGGGGCGCATTACAGCTCGTAGCGCTCCCCGTCGACGGCGATGTCGTCGGCGAACGCCTCCTCCGGGGTAGGGAAGTGCGAAGCGTGAACGATGCGCAGCCGCTCGGCGTCGAGTTCGTCGGCTAGCGCCCGAGCACCCTCGAAGGTCATGTGCTTTGTGCCGAAGGTGTGGTAGGTGCCGTCGGGGCCCTCGTGGCGCCCCCCAAGCGGGTGGTGCTCACAGAGCCGCGCCGGAACGATGCCGTCAGCGAGCAGCAGGTCGGCGCCTGTAAGCATCTCCCGGGAGCGCTCGGGCAGGCCGTAGCTCGTGTCGCCAGTGACCGCGAGTTTACCGCCGGTGGCGGGGTCCTCGACAGCCAGTCCGTAGCAGACAAGCGGCGGGTGCTCCCCTGGCAGAAGGGCCAGTTCCAGCCCGCAGGCCTCGAACGGTTCGAAAGGGGTCTGGGGCTTGACGCTCACCCGGTCAAGGTAGTCGTACTTACGGGCGACAGTGCCCGCAACGCTCTCGCCAGTCTCGGGATCGGTCTCGTCGGCGGCGTACACCGGCAGCGAGCTCAACAGCCGGTAGGCGTTGCCAAGCCCGTCGAGGTGGTCGAAGTGGATATGGCTGATTACTGCCGCGTCCGGCAGCGGCACGTCCTCGCGGAGGAACTGGTAGCGAAGGTCCGGGCTGGCGTCGACGAGAAGGCACCCCTCGTCGGTGGCGATGTGCAACGAGAAGCGGGTGCGCTCAACGCCCCGTTCGACGGCGGTTGAGCAGGTGTCACAGCCACAACCCGGGGTGGGCGTCCCCGTTGTGTCCCCCGTTCCGAGCAGCGTGACCTCCATTCAATGTGGGTGGTCGTGCTCGTGCTGGTGGCCGCCGTCGCCAGCAACGAGTTCCCCGCCCCCACCCATCATGTCCATGTTCTTCAGGTTGTCACGTTCCTCGAACCCCTCAACGGCGTCCAACAGGTCCTGCTGAGTGAGGGTGGTGCGCTCCTCGGTAAGCGCGTCCAGCACTGCCTCCCGGAGCACCAGCCGCAGGTCCGAGCCGGTGAGCCCCTCGGTGGCCTCTGCCACCACGTGCGGGTCGAATTCGTCGATCTCCATCGTCCGGGTAATCACGCGAAGGATGTCCGCGCGCATCCCGCGATCCGGCTTCGGGAAGTTGACGATCTCGTCGAAGCGCCGCCAGGCGGCGGCATCCAGCTGGTCGGGGTGGTTGGTGGCACCGATCAGCAGTACCTCGTCCTGGATGAGCGAGATCTCGTCGATGCTCTTTAGCAGAGTGTTGACCGCCCGCTTGATCGCGGCGTGCTCGTCGGAGGAGCGAGTCTTGGCGACGAAGTCGAAC
>CAZLOO010000231.1:0-4525 GCA_964561055.1 uncultured Halobacteriales archaeon | reverse complement strand
GAGTGCTTTCCCGTTCAGAGACAGTCCGATAGCAGCGCACGCAGGTCCTCGCGGCTAGTCGCCTCCAGCGGGCGGCGGCCAGTCCCTTCGACGGTCTCGATGGCCCTCTTCAGCCCGAAGCCGCGCTCGCAGACCAGCCAGCCCACGAGGACGTGGCCTGTCCGGCCTGATCCAGCCGAGCAGTGGACTACCGTCGCCCGCCCGTCGTCGGCCCCCGCCTCAAGAAACGGGAGGAGGTTCCCGTGTAGGGCCTCCCACCCGATTGTTCCGTAGTCCGGCACAGGAACGTGCAGCACGTCCCCCTCGCCGAACGCCGCGCGATAGGCCTCTAGGAGGTCGTCGTACAGCGAGAGGTGGCCGCCGTTCAGCAGACAGCACACCCGCTCGATCCCCTGCCCCCGGACGTAGTCGATCCAGTCCTCGACGGTCCCGCCGTCGTAGCAGGGACGACAGGCGCCGTACACTGCTCCCTCTTCCGCCGAGGCCGGCGCGAACGCGTACCGGCTCATCCTACGCGATGGTACCGTCCCGCACGGTTAACCCCAGCGCCTGCGGCCGGTACCGGCAGTAACCTTCGAGTGGGACCGTCCGGAACAACGAGCATGGGACTGTTCGACTGGCTGACTGGTGGAGATAGGCGAGGGACGGCCCGCGAGGACCCCCACGGCAACCCGAACGACCCGCTCCGGGTGACGGTGGACAGCGTCCTCTCGGCCGGGAGCCCGACCATCGTCACCGGGCGCGTCGAAAGCGGCACTGTCAGTCCTGGCGATAGGGTGACCGTTGACGGCGGGGACGTGGTCGCCCGGGTGCGCACCGTCGAGCGCCATCATGAGGCCGTCGACCGGGCGACGCCGGGGGACCACGTCGGTCTGGAACTGGAGGGGGTCAGCTCCGGTGGACTGCGCAGCGCCGACAGCCTCCACGGCGCGTAGCTACAGCGGCTTGACCATCGACCGGTGGGGGATACCGGCGTCGAGGAACTCCCCGCCCACGACCTCGTAGGCGAGCCGCTCGTAGAAACCAGTGGCGTGGGTCTGTGCGTCGAGCCGGAGCCGGTCGAACCCCTCTTTGCGGGCGACCCGCTCGGCCTCCCGGGTGAGCTGGGTGCCCAGCCCCTCGCCACGGCGCTCCGGTAGTACGGCCACCCGCTCCAGCTTGCCGACCATTTCCCCATCGCTCTCCTCGTAGTCGCGCAGCCGTGCGGCCCCAACAGGCCGATCGCCGTCGTAGGCGATCAAGTGAACGGCGTCGTCGTCCCGGCCGTCGCGCTCGCGGTCCATCGGGACGTTCTGCTCCTCAACGAACACCCGCTCCCGGACCGCCAGCGCGTCGGCGACCTCGGCGCCGCTCCGGGCGCGGGCGACGGTAACGCTCATAGCTGCTCTTAGGCGGCCACCGGAATAACCGCTCGGCTCACGCGATAGACGGGGAGACTTATACGGCGGTCCGTCCACCATGAAGTATGGGACGACTCACCCGGCTTACCGAAGGAACCGTCGCCGCCAGCGAGGGCGGGAAGGGCAAACGCGTCGGATTGCTCGTGCTCGCGGGCGTCGGACTGCTCGTAGTCGTTCGCTTCCTGACTCGGGGCGGCGGCGAGTCTGACGACGACGGCATCGACACCATCAGCACCGAGGACGACGGCCCGGAGACAGTATCCATCGGCGCCGAGGACGACGAGAGCGAGGAGGCGGAGGAGTCAGCCGAGAGCGCTGCCGGGGACGACGAAGGTGAGACTGAGGACGGGGACACCGGCGGCATCAGCGTCAAGGCTATTGACCGTCGGGACCTGGACCTGTTCGACGTCATCGCCATCGTCGGCGAGGCGCTGCGGGCCGCCCGCGAGGAGTACGACCGCCGCGCCGCGTGAGCAGCGTCACGCTGACGGTCCACCATGGGGCGGACACCACCCGCCTGTCGGTCTCCCCGGGGACGAACCTCCGGCGAGCGTTACTGGACGCGGGCCTGTCGCCGTACACCCGGCTCACCGAGCGGCTCAACTGCGGCGGCCGAGGGCTGTGTGCCACCTGCGGCGTCCGGCTGCTCACCCCGCGAGCGCCCGAGGGTCGCCACGACCGCCAGGCGGCGCTCTGGGGCTACCCGCGGCTCTCTTGTCAGCTGACCGTTGAGCAGGATACTGAACTCCGGATCCCCGAGAAACTCGTCTGGGGTCGCCGCGAGCGCGACCCCTAAGCCGGCTACGTCGGCGGTGCAATCCATCGCCGTCTCCGCCAGCAGCTCCGCGACTCCACGGAGGCTGGCGACCCCCTCCCGGACAGCCGGAACGACTCGCTGGGAGAGCGCCGCTACCATAGAGCAATGAGCGGCAGTCCGCTCGGCCCGGAGCCGGCGGCCGTCGGTCACTCTGATGAGGACGTGCGCCAGCCTATTGACGTCGACGGCGGTGGTGACGAACTCCGGCGGGCGCGCGGCACGGTCACAGCAGGTAGAGGACGGTGAGCACCCCCCGCAAGCACGCTCAGGTCGGAGAGGTTCCAGCCAGCGACTCAGAAGATGTTGCTGTCGACGAATCTGTTCCGGTCCCCGTCGGCCGCCGCCAATCAGCGGATCCCCGACGACTGCACCTCTAGTAGCGACGTCGGTCGCGAGATCGCTACCCAAGGCTTGGGTCTGCTCGGTCGGCACGAGCAACAGGACCCTTAGGACCGACACGGATGCGCTCGCGAGCAGCTGGTCGACGCGCATCCGCAGGGGAAGACGCCGTCCCCACTTTATCCAGTAGGGCCCCGCTATCCAGCGTCGGGGTCCTCTTCGTACTCCTCCTCATAGCGCTCCATCGCCATCTCGAACCCCCTGACGGCCTGCTCGTAAGTGTCACGCAGGTCCGTCACCGGCGTCTCCGTGGCGTCCACCCGCAGGTCGTCATAGTAGGGGGTTATCTCGCGGTCTTCGGAGGTAGTCACTAGCAGGGCGGCGCTCTGAACAGGTAGCTCCTCGCGCTTGTCCCCGCCCTCGGCGTGGCCAGCGGCCAGCGTGTCGATGAGCCGTTCGGCAAGGGGTGGCGCGTCTTGGCCGTCGGGTATCGACTCCTCGTAGGCGGCGGCCATCTCGTCGAGCACTGCCGGCCCCGTAAGCAGGTTGCCGGCGACGGTGTAGTTCCCCTCGTCACGGTCGCCGAACCAGTCGCCACACTCCTCCCCGGAGAACGTAAATGAGCCGTCCGCATCCACCCCGTGGAGCTGCCGCTGTGGGCTGCCGTCGTCGGCGTTCAACAGTGACTGGAGCGCGTCCTCAACGGCGAGGCCGTCGTCGAGGTACTCCACTCCCATCCGTCCGAGGTCGACGTTGACAAGACTCTGTGTCGCCACCGCGCCGTTACCGCTTGCGAACGGACAAAGCGTTCCCACCCCGGGGAGCCGCGTCGTGACAGCCACGCCAAACCGGGTTTGCTCCTCACCCTCCTCACCCGTGTACGTCTCGCGAACGCAGATGCTGAACGTCACGTCCGCATCGAGCAGTGCCGTCCGGAAGTAGCTACCCTCTGGGGCACACCACGGCCGTGTCCTGGGGTACCGTGGGTACGGCAGGTCGCCCTAACGGACCCCCGCCGACGGTGAGGTTTTGAGGGTCGGTCACCTACCACCAGCATGCATCTGCTCGGGGGTAGCTGGCTGCTCGTCGAGGGTGGCCTGATGGTGGCGGCCGTCGGGGCGATACTGGTCGTCCGGCGGGCGATGGCCGACGACAGCAGTCCCGAGGACTGGCACGAGTCGGTCGCGACACTCGCGGGCGAGGTACACGACGCTGTTGAGGGTCGGCCGGTTGAGGTGAGGCGGCTCCGCGAGGAGGTGGTCCCTCTCGCGAACCGGCTGGAGGGTCGCACGCGGAGCGCGCCGCCCGGAGCCGACGAGGACCTCCTGGAGGCGATCGACGGGCTGACCAACGCCTGCCACCGGCTGGCGTTCGAGGCCGCCGGCGCTCGCCGGACGGGCCGCCTCCAAGAGCGCCTCGACGAGCTGGAGGCGATGGCTGGCGAGGTTCAGCGGCGGGCCAAGGACTAGACTACTGCTGGTAACGGGCAACGAGCTGTTCGATCCCGTCGCCGACGGCGGTGATGGTGATGAGGTCGTCGTCAGCGAGGTCCGCTATCTCGACGCTATCGCCCGGCTCCGATAGCACCACCGGGAGATGGCGGTCGCCGCCGGCGGTCCCGGCCGCGTGGACGCGGACGTGGTCGGCGTTCTCCAGGCCCTCCAACCGGACGGTCACCGTCGTGTCGTCCGGCCGGCGGACGAAGTGGACCTCCGCCTCCGGCTCCGTGACTGACATACGCGGAAGTGGACGGCGGGAGGCAAAACCCTGTCCACCGCGGTCTGCAACCGGTGACGCTTTGACCCGCAGGCGTCGAGTTCGACCGTGTCCCCCGTCGAGCGACTGTTCGGCCCGGACGCTGGCGCCGTCCGGGACGCCGACTTCAGACTCCTGCTCGCGGCCAACGCGATGGGGGCGCTGACGACGGCGCTGGTCTCGCCGGTGCTGGACAGCCTCACCGGCCCGCTGG
>CAZLOO010000230.1:0-4549 GCA_964561055.1 uncultured Halobacteriales archaeon | reverse complement strand
CACGGACGATCGAGTCGGGGGCTCTATTCTTCAGTCTTCGGCCGGGCTGGCCCCCTCTCCCATCTCGATGGTGACTGTCGGCGTGCCGGCCTCCGTGGCCGCCCGCCGGAGTGTCCCCTGGGGCCCGTCGCCGGAGATGATGACGTTTGAGGCAAAGGCATTGGCCAGCCGCGCTACCGCCTCATCGCCCATGTTCGCCCGAACGTGGAGCATGTTCGTCCGCCCGCGCGTGGAGGTGTGGAAGTCCAGCCCGTAGTCACACGGCGCGATGAAATTCGTGAAGATTCGGTTGGCGATGCGCTTCGCGCCGGTGGAAGTCTCGCTTCCCGGGAACGAGCGGTTAAGATCTCGGTCGTAGACCGGGAGATAGCGTTGTTGGTAAAGAAAGCCGGGTACGTTCAATACCGGCAGACAGACCAGCGTCCCCGCGAGCGACGAGAGGTCCCAGCTGTGGCCCACCTCTAAGACCAGTTCCACGCCGTTCAGCTCATCGCCGTGAGCGGCCGCCGAGAGGAACACCGTCGGGCCCTCAGCCTCGCCGTTAACGACCGTCACCGGGATGCGCACCGATTCACCTAGATACGTCTCACTGACAGTGTACCGGAAGTTCGCCCGCTCCCCAGGGGGTACACTCCCCCCTTGGAAGGTGAACGCACCCGATGCCATACCGTTAGTAGTCGGGGACGGTACAAAACCGTCCCGTCATCGCGCTGGGACCGGCATTACTTAGCCCGCGCCCTAGAATCACCTCGTATGACCGCCGACAGCGTCACCGTGGGTGTGCTCGCGCTCCACGTCAGCAAGGAGTCGAAGGCCATCCTCAATGCCGTCGAGGACCTCGGTCACGAGCCGGTGTGGCTGCGCGAGGAGAACACCGCTATCAGTATCGAGGACGGCGACGTGAGCGTCGAGCCGGACGTGGACGTCATCGCCAACCGGTTGCTGCTGTCGAGTACCCAGGAGCCGGCCGAGGGGCTGGGGCTGGCGGCCACCTTCGAGCGCATCCGGCCGATGCTCAACTCTCCGGAGGCCGTGCTGACGGCCATCCACAAGTTCGCCACCGCCGCCACGCTGGCGGACTGGGACGTCCGGGTGCCGGACGCGCTGCTGGCGCTATCGAACGACCGTCTCAACCAGACCCGCGAGCGGTTCGGGAACGAGGCCGTCTACAAGACCGCTATCGGCACCCACGGCGGCGGCACCTGGAAGGTGGACCTGACCGAGCCAGTGAACCCGAAAGTCGGCAACCGCCAGGCATTCCTCCAGACACTCATCCACCGGGACGACCAGCCTAACCGGGACCTCCGGGTGTACGTAGTCGACGACGCGGTCGTCGGCGCGATGTACCGCTACGCGCCGGAGTCAGACTGGCGCACGAACGTCGCGCTGGGCGGGAAGGTCGAGGATGCCACGGAGTCGATGCCCGACAAGGCTCGCCGGACGGCGCTGTACGCCGCGGACGTGCTTGGGCTTGACTACGCCGGTGTTGATCTCGTAGAGGGGGAGGACGGCTGGTACGTTCTTGAGGTGAATCCGACCGCCGGCTTCCGGGGGCTCTACCGCGCCACCGGCCAGTCGGCCGCCCCCCACATCGCGGCCGCGGCGATCAAACGCGCCGGCGGCGAGGTGGACGAACAGCGGGTCAGAGAGCTGTCGGCGACGCTGGACGACTCACGGCCCGCCTGCACGCCCAACCCTCCCCGCCGGATGCCCGAGGACACGCCGCTGATCGGCTATATCGAGCAGGTTGTCGTCTCCGGCACCAGCGGTTCGGCGACCGCCTACGCCAAGTCCGACACCGGCGCCACCCGGACCAGCCTCGACACCGAGCTGGCCGCCGAAATCGGCGCTGGCCCGATAAAGAGCATGACCCGCGTAAAGAGCGGCAGCCTCAAATCCGGTAAGGTCCGTCCGGTCGTGGACCTGGTGGTCGGTATCGGCGGACGCCAGCACACCGTCACCGCCAGCGTTGAGGACCGTTCGCACATGGACTACCCTATCCTGTTGGGCCGAGACATCCTCCAGCACTACCAGGTAGACGTGCGCCGACGTGCCGACGGAGGGGCGGGACATCCTGAGTCCGAGGAGTAATTACGAACAACTCGCGCCGATAGGGGCGACGGCGAGGACGTTGAACGAACAGTCCGGCACCTCCGTCCCAACGGCGTCAACACCGCTCTCGCCGTTCACTCGGCGGGGGGTGCCGGCGACCGTTGCGTCGGCCGGCACGTCACCGACGACGCCGTCATCGATGAACAGCCGCCGGCCGAGGGTGGCGCCGGGGTGTATCTCCACGCCGGGGAGCAGCCGGGTGCACTGCGACGGCAGCCACGCTGTCAGCCGGTGGAGCCAGACAGCGTAGCCCCGGGTACAGCAGCACCTCGCTGACGCTGCGGGCGGCGGAGTCGGTGTCAAGCACGGTACGGACGTCCTCCGGATTCGGTCGTACACGTGTGGGGAGCGGTGGTGATCGACAGGCGACGCTACAGGAGAATCAGACACAGCGCCCGCTCGTGGCGGCCGGTCGGCGGTTGACATCCCGTCATGCAAGGGTACTAGCTTCCATCCCCAGTCGGGGATGTCCGCTACATGAAGGGCTCGCGCTATACCAGCGGCGCGTCGGCGTCGTCCTCGTAGGCCTTCCACAGCAGCAGCGTCGCGTAGCTCCGGTAGGGGCGCCAGGGCTCTGCGACGGACTGCATCGCCGCGCGGTCCTCGGCGCCGTACAGAGCCTCTATCGCCCGCCGGAGTGCGAGATCGCCGAGCGGGAGCACGTCCTCGCGGCCGAGTGCGAAGAGCAGGAACGTCTCGGCGGTCCACTCCCCCACGCCCCGAATCCGGGTGAGGTGCTCGACTGCGGCCTCGTCGGACAGCCCCTCAAAGGCGGCCGCAGAGTAGTCTCGTTCGCGGAACGCTCGGGCGGCCGCCCGAAGATACTCGACCTTCGCGGCCGACAGCCCTACCTGCTGTAGGGCCTCCTGGTCGGCCGCGAGCACGGTCTCGGGGGTGACGGTTCCGAGACTCTCGAACAGCCGCTCGCGGACCGCTCGCGCCGAGGCCGTCGAGACGGACTGGTTGACGATGGAGACACAGAGCCGGCGGAAGAGATCATCGGAGGGCGACAGAGAAGGGAAACCGTACCGGTCGACGAGGCCGGCCAGCACCGGATCCGCGGACAGTGTCTCGCGGGGACCACTCACGCCCTACGCCTCGATCTCTTCGCCCTCCTCGACATACTGGTCCTCCCACTCCCGGCGCGCCTCTATCTCCCGTCGGCCGCGGCTGGTGAGGGTGTAGTAGTTGGTGCGACGGTCGCGCTGGCCCTTCTCGATGAGCCCCTTCTCGACGAGCGTATCGAGGTTAGGGTACAGCCGGCCGTGGTGAATCTCCTTCTCGTAGTACGTCTCCAGTTCCTCCTTTATTGCGAGGCCGTGGGGCTCGTCCAGGCCCGCGATGGCATACAGCAGGTCACGCTGGAACCCTGTCAGGTCGTACATGAGTGTTGTCTGTCGGATATTACCCGTTCCGAGATATAAGTATTCCGCCGTCGCCCGCGGGCCCGAACCAGCCGCGTAACACATCCTGCAAGCGAGTAGCGGGTCGACAGCGCGCTGCTACGGCGTCCTCAAAGGAGATTTCTTATATCGTCGTGTCATGTCACTCGGAACAGTCCGACGGGGCGACACGAGGCACTCGCTGGCTGGTTAGCATTCGAAAGGAAAGCAGGCCCGGCCGGGAAAAGTGGGCCGGGCATGCCGCCCTGAATTGGTCCCCGCTGACGCTTCGGCCCTCCAAGCGAAGCGTCACCTGGGACAAGAGGCGGGACTGGCATAAACTTACCGGGACCCATCAGATATCTTCCTGTCCGACCGGTCAACTCGACTCAGATGTGCTCCTCCTCCAGCACCCAGCCGAGCGCCCGACGGTAGTAGGTGAACATCTGCCTGACCCCCTCGTGGCGCATCTCCTCGTCGTCGAGCTGCTCTTTCAGGTACTCGTACTGCTCGCGGACCTCCTGTTCGTCGCGCATACCCGGCATAGGGCTGCCGCCGTAAAAAGCTCCTTCCGGGGGACAGCCCCGCCTGCGGGACCGCCGGCCTTTAGTTCCCGCCGTCGGTAGCCGGCGTATGGACCGGAGTCACACGGCTCCTGATCGCGAAATTCTCCGACTGTGACGCCACCGCCCTCCCCGACGGGGAGGGGGTCCGCCTCTGGGTTGGCGGCGAGAGCCACCGACTGAGCGAGGGGGCTGCCCGCGCGCTCCGCGCGGCGCTGGGGGAGGCGCTCGCCAGGCGCCGGGAGTTCACCCACACCGCCGGGGAGCGCCGCCCGGACGGCTCCTACGTGGTGACTCGCCGGCGCGCGGAGTCGACGGGCCACCGGAAGGTGTTCGACTCGCCAGCGGCGCTGCGGGCGCTGTACGGGGAGCTCCCCCGGGAGTTCACCGCAGAGGACGTCGAGGGGGCGGGGCTCTCGGGCGGGCGCCGGCACCTGGTGGTGCGCCACCTCGCCGAACATCCCGGCTTCGACTGCACGCTGGTCGCCCGCC